>JBNJCW010000030.1:0-22251 GCA_051744345.1 Actinomycetota bacterium | reverse complement strand
ATATTTCCGTTCTTAAACATTGCATCCATTTCCTCATAGCCTATACCCTGGGGAACCAAAGGCTCCTGCTGGTCATAAAGCATTTGAAGGAAATCAATTGTCTTTTCCATAGCTAAAGTATCCAGGCTCAGAGAGTAATTGGCATAGTCTATTATCCATGTAGAATACCCTCCTATAAAAGGGATTATCCAGTCTGGCTGGTCCAGGTTTAAGCCAAAACCATAAATCTGCTCCCCCAAATCATTTACCTCCCGACAGTATTCAACCACTGCTTCAAAATCCCCGAAAGCATTCTCCGCATAATCCCGGTTATAATAGAAAAGGAGGAAATCGGTAGCCCTGAAAGGCACTATGTAGTTTTTGCCGTTATACCCCGAAATCTCTGCCAGTCCTTCTAAAAAAATGCTGTATTCCACATCGGTTATCTCTTTTATAACATTGCTCTCTGCCATGCGCTGCACGGATATCAGGTCAACAATTGCCACCTCGGGGCCAGAGCCCGCAAGGCTTGCAGCCTCAAACTGGTCCAGCAGCTCTTCCTGGCTCCTGATATGCCTTACCTCGATATCCACTCCCGGATTCTGGCTGCTGAATTCTTCCACCGAGTCCATTAATGCCAGCCTCTCCTTTGCTTCCATATAATCCCAGAGCTCTATTTTTGTGCTGGCGGGGCTGTCGATATCTATTGGCAAGCCTTCTTCTGTTTCAGCTTCCGGCTGCTGCAAGCCTGGAGCCTCCTCTGCCTCCTGTTCCAGCAGCCTGCATGAAGAAAATCCTGCCGTCAGCAAAATGCACAGCATTGCTAAAAATATAAAGTACTTTTTTTGTTTCCAAGCATACATAACGCTAAAGATTATAATATAAATATGGTTATCATTCTATAATAGAAAATAATTGAATAGAAGAGCTGCCTTTTTATTTTTTCTGCCCGTAGTAGGCTCCGGGACCATGTTTTCTCAAGTAATGCTTGTCCAGCAGGGTTTTTTTTATGTTTTGGACACCGCTGTTAATGACTGCGGAATATATATTGGTCTGGGCTATTTCCTCCAGTATTGAGCTTATAAATACCGCTTCAGCTGCATCTTCTCCCCAGGTAAAGGGACCGTGGCAGGCCACCAGTACCGCTTTCATATGGCGGTAGTCAATATCTTTGAAGGCTTCTACTATCAAATTTCCGGTCTCCAGCTCATAGTCTTTTTTTATCTGGCTGTCGGATATAACCCGGGTACAGGGGACCTGGCCGTAAAAATAATCGGCATGGGTGGTACCCAGGCAGAGAAGCGGCCTCCTGGCCTGGGCCCAGGCGGTGGCAAAACGGGAATGGGTGTGGGCAACCGCCCCAATCTCAGGAAAGCTTTTGTACAGTACAATATGAGTTTTGGTATCCGAGGAAGGGTTCAGCTCCCCTTCCACCACCCTGCCCTCCAGGTCCACCAGCACCATGTCCCCGGGGTCCATTTTATGATAATTTACACCGCTGGGTTTTATGCATACAATATTTGTCTTTCGGTCAATGGCAGATACATTGCCGAAGGTATATATAACCAGGCCTTTTTCAACCAGTTCCATGTTTGCTTCATATACCTTGTGCTTAAGTTTCTCCAGCATCAGATATCCCTCAATTGTTCTTCTAAGCTATCCCCAAGTTTGCGGTATTTTTCATACAGGCCTTTGTAGAATTCTGCCCTTTTCCTGTCCGGCTGGTAAGTGGTCATAAAACCGCTTCCCATCTTCTTCTGGGCCTGTCCTATATCACCATACAGGCCTGCAGCCACAGCCCCGAACATGGCTGCTCCCAGGGCTACAGCCTGCTCGGAGGCAGCAACCTTTACCGGCATGTCCATAACATCTGCCAGTACCTGCATTACAAACGGTGATTTCTGGCTGATGCCCCCTATGCCTACCACATCTTCTATCTCTATGCCTTCATCCCTGAACCTTTCCACAATAGCCTGGGCACCGAAAGCGGTAGCTTCTACCAAAGCCCTGAAAATTTTGGGGGCAGTGGTTCCCAGGGTAAGCCCTATAACGGCTCCCTTAAGCGTCTGGTCTGCATAAGGGGTCCTTCTTCCGTTAAGCCAGTCCAGGGCAAGAAGCCCGGTTTGGGAGGGTTCTAACTTCTTTGCTTCTTCGGTAAGCCGCGGTATTATATTATCCAGGATGTCCTGTTTTTTTTCCTCATCCAGGTCCAGGAGCTCTTCTACCGGCCAGAAAAGGATATCCCTGAACCAGGCATAAACATCACCAAATGAAGACTGGCCGGCTTCAAGCCCTATCATCCCCGGAACAACCGAGCCGTCTACCTGTCCGCAAATTCCGGCCACCAGCTTATCCCTGGCCGCTTCGCTTCGGGCAACCGCAATATCACAGCAGGAAGTGCCCAGAATTTTTACAAAAGTCTTTTCTTTAATCTCTGCCCCAACCGCTCCCATATGGGCATCAAAAGCGCCTACTGCTACCGCTATGCCTTCCGGAAGGCCAAGCCTTTTAGCCCATTCGGGGTCCAGGTTTCCCGCCTTCTTATCCGAGGTATAGGTATCTGCAAAAAGCCTCTCCCTTAACCCGGATAGAAGCGGATCTATGCCTGCCAGAAAATCCTCGGGCGGCAGGCCTCCCCATTCGGCATGCCACATTGCCTTATGCCCCGCAGCACACCTTGAGCGTTTAATATTTTTTGGTTTTATGTTTCCGGTTAAAAGCGCCGGAACCCAGTCCGCATGCTCAACCCATGAGTAAGCAGCTTCCCTTACCTTTTCATCCTCCCTCAAGATATGGAGTATCTTTGACCAGAACCACTCGGTAGAGTACACCCCGCCCTCGTATTTGGTATAATCTGTGCCCGGCCAGCTTTTAGCAGCCCTGTTTATTTCTTCGGCCTCTTTTACCGCGGTATGGTCCTTCCACAGCACAAACATGGCATTGGGGTTATCCTTAAAATCATCCAGCAGTGCCAGGACGTTTCCATCTTCATCCACCGGTGCAGGGGTAGAGCCGGTGGTATCTATGCCTATGGCAATGACTTTGCCTGCGGTGCCTTCCCCTGCTTTATTTATGGCTTCCCTCACCGATTGGGTAAGCGATTCCATATGGTCAAGGGGGTGCTGCCTGAACTGGTTTTTCTCCGGATTGCAGTACTTTGCCTCAGACCACCTGCGGTAATAGGAGACATGGGTGGCCACCTCTCTTCCGCTTACTGCATCCACCACCACTGTCCTAACCGAATCCGTACCGAAATCTATGCCTAAAACATACTTATCCTCGGCCATATCAATCCCCTTCCATGGATTGTTTACATATTTAATACTTCCTGCTCCCTCTCCCTGAAATACCTGGCAGTAGATCCCACCAGCTTTTCCAGCCTCTCTGCATCCGGCCTGCCGTACATGGCAGGATAGGGATCACCGCCGGGCCCCAGGGGCTCGGGAGTAACAAAAGCTGCCTCATCATTATTAAAGCCTGTAACATAAAGGGCCATTATTATGGTATCCAGGTCAAGAGAACCTCCCCCCAGGGCGTCGCGGTTGGTATCTGCCATGTGAAGGTTGGTAAGCATTTTCCCTGCATCAACTATAGCCTGACCAATATGGGATTCCTCTACCAGCATATGGTAAACATCGCCGTTTATATGCTGGATGCCTTCGCTTGCTATCTCCCCTATATATCGCTTGGCATCGGCAAAAGTGTGGCAGAAGCTTACCTCTGCACTCCTTATGGGTTCTACTGCACCTCTTATATCGGTTTCTGCAAAAACATTGGAGACAGTTTTTAAAGTTTCCACTGAACGGTAGAATTCCATATCATCATAGGGAGCAGGCCTGCCTACCGCTCCCGGCACTACCAGAAAATATTTGGCCCCGGTCAGGTTCCCCAGCTCTACATTCCTTTTTATGTAATCTATAGCCCTCTGCCTGGTTGCCGGGCTGTTGGAAGACAGGTCATTTTCAGCAGAAAACATTCCGCAGATGCCGCCGACCTTTATCCCGTATGATGAGAGGATCCTGTTTACCTCCTTGGCATCATAACCAAGATCGGCCCCGTAGCGGTTGCCGTGCAGCTCAATATATTTTATGCCGTGTTTTTTGAGCCTTTCTGCAGAATTTTCTAAGGTTTCCATGCCGAAACCCCAGTTGGACCAGGAAAGCTTGAGCCTGTTTTTAAGGCTGTCCGGACTGTTTTTTTTAAGCTCTAGAAATTTTTCCTTTATCTCTTGGTTTTTCATCTCATAGTTTTGAAGCTTCATAGCACCCCCTACTGTTTTTTGCCAATATCAGGCATCTCAGGATTGCAGTCCGGGCCAAAGAATTTCAGTATAACCAGAGGCTCATGCCCCGTATTTACCACTGTAACCCCGTTAGCGGCTGTCTCATATGGAATAAAAAATTCATCCCTGGTTATATCCCCAAACCTTATCATGGCAGGAGTCTGTATGTCTATTCCGTTTATAGTGCCGTGGCCCTGTATGGCAATAATGCCGTAAGCCCCTGAATCCTTTATAAATGCCTGGCTTCCAGGATAGACGGCAAGCTCCTTGGAGCTGAACATTTCCTTACCGTTTATTTTCCCAAATATTATCCATCTCTCCTGGTATCCCTTGTTCTTGGTGTCCCCTATTTCTATAGGCTCCAGGTAAAACCTTTCCTTAAAATTAGGAAGGACATTCAGGTCCCAGTCTATGATATCCATGATATAGTCCAGGTCATCCTTATGTTTTTGGGGAACATCCTTGGTTAAAAGGGAACGGTCCACCGGCTTGTTCGCCGTAACCGACTGGAACATCCCGTAAACATCTGAAGCCCACTGTACCTCAAAAGAGCATAGCGAGCCCGGGGCATGCAGTATGCCCGGAGGAAGCAGCCAGCCTGTGCCCAGCTCCAGCCTGTAGGCCTTGGAAAGGTTGGTAATTTTATTATCCCCCTTCTCAAAGTCAATCAGGCACTGCCTTACCTGCTCCTTGGTAGTCCCCGGCTCCAGTCCAAAAAAGGTATAGGGGAAATTGTTTTCTGTAAAATTAACCTGGGGAGGAAAATAATAGGACTCCGGCTTTCCTTCCATTCCCACATTGCCGGCATGCTCTTCCCTTAAGTGTATATGGTGGGGAAGGGCATCCATATTATCAAAAAACTTGGAAAATACCTTAAGTCCGCCCCACTTTTCCATGACCTTCTCTCCCAGTATTTCCTGTCCCTCTTCTTCGATTATATCTTTTAGGAGCACCTTGTCCTCCCCGCAGACCGCATAGCTTAAGCCCTCGTCTTCAGGGGTTCCGGGTCCGTTGTCCGCAGGGCAGGTGGAAGAGAACCACCTCTCATCAATTCCGCCCCTTTTTGTTCCCAGTGCAAACAGGTCATCCGGGTGAAGCTTTAGCCTTCTGCCCGGTATGCAGAATGCCCTTGGCACCCAGCAGGGAGCTAAATGCAGCAGGCCGTTATAGGTGTCCAGAGATTTTTTGGTAAATTCTTTTACTTTTTTAGCCATATCCTATCCTTTCCGTTATTTAGCAGCATTATCAATCATTCTATTCAATTTTTCCCGGTAGTATTTGAATTCATTCCAGGGTACCTCCGGAGGCACAAAGTGATCCCCAAAGGGGATGTAGCCCCCCTGGGAAAGAAGCCACTCTACAGGCTCAAGGAACCGGTCTATCTCATCTGTCCCCAGCGCTATCCTGGACTTGGGTATACCTCCCATAATCTGGAGCTCGGGGTATTTCTTTCTGGCTGCCACTACATCCATGCCTGCACTTACCTCCATGGGGTAAAGCCCGGTAATCCCCGCTTCCATGAACAGGGGTATGAGCTCATTGCAGTCACCGTCGGTATCCACCATTATGATTTCTACCCCCTTGCTGTTTAGGAAATCCACCAGCTTACGGTAGTAGGGAGACAGAAATTCCTTAAAAACCCTGGGGGAAATCATTGAGCCTTTGCCTGAAGAAACATCTTCCCATAAATTCCCCAGGTCTATATCCACGTCTTCGATAACCTCTTCCCAGACCGCAATCCATACATCGGTCAGTCGTTCCAGAATGTCTTTTATAAGCTCTGGCTGGTCATAGTAGAACATAAACAGGTTCTCATAGCCTATCAGATGGGTAAGGCTGCCAAAAAGACCGTTTGGGTAGCCCCCTACCGCCAGGGGATAATCCCTGTTTCTGTATTCAGCTGCCAGCTCATCCCAGTTAGGAGGAAACCTCTCCCTTATATTATCCAGGCTAAACCTTTCCTCTTTGAGGCTATTCCATGAATCCCACCCTTTTATAATCCAATCAAGCCCCCCGGGAAGGACCTGCTGGGACTTGGAAAACCTCCTGGTTCCTCCGTCTATATCAATATAGTCTATATACTGTTCGTCTTCCTTTACCACCTGTACCTTAAAATGGGGGTATACAAACTGTTCCACATTCACCAGTGTCTGTGGCTTATCAAAACCAAAGCAGTCAGATATATCCCTGTCCAGCGGGAAACCCTGCGTCGGCCAGTAAAGCCCGCCGGTCATGGCCGCAATCCCCTTGGGCAGTCCTATCTTTCTCTCCGGCTGCCGGTAAACCTTTTCAAAGCTGGTCTTTGAATTTGCCCATTGGTAGGTCCATACAGGCGTATACAGTGATGCAGTGGTATTTGCTGTATTGGTGGGTACCACCGGATAATGTTTTTGCTTAAGCCCTTCACCATACCACCTCTCTATGGTAGCGCCCCATATGCCAAACTCCCATTTATTTGCAGGGGCAGCTGTATTAAATTTCATGGTTTCTAAAAATTTTTCCCTGGAATTCATTTCCATCATCCCTCTATGCTGGTCTTTATGATAATAACATACTATATTTTTTTAACCGAGTCTCTAATGCAAATTTTTGGGTCTATTATTTGTTTGTCGTTTAGATAAGAGCCATGCTCCAGCCGGTAGAGAAGGTTGGTTGCTACCACCTTACCCAGTTCAAACATGTCATGGTGTATGGTTGTAAGCCGGGGGAAAATAAGCCGGGAGTAAGTCATGTTATCATAACCCATAACCGATATGTCATCGGGTACCTTGAGCCTGTTTTCTAAAAACAGGCTTATAAGGAATATGGCAATGGAATCAGAGGTTCCAAAAACCGCTGTAGAATCATTGCCCACAAGCTCATCCTTGTAACCTTTTATTGCCTCCTCCACCTTTGAAAATTCAAGAGGTACTTCCATTATAAATTGTTCTTTTAAACCCTTTTCTTTCAGGACGCTTAAAAAACCTGCCACCCGCTGGTTAAATATATATACTTCCCTGTCATAAGTTACTATGCCTATTTTCCTGTGGCCGCATTCCAGCAGAAACTGGGCAGCAATCTTTCCTCCCAGGTATTCGTTTGAACCTACCAAAGGTATGTCTATATCCGGTATTATCCTGTCAACCATAATACAGGGTATATTCCTCTTAAGCATCTCCGAAATGAATATCTTATCCTTGTCCCTTCCGTAAACCCCGGAAAATATGACCCCGTCTATTATCCGGTTATCAATAATATTGGCAATCTCCAGCTGCCTTTCAATATTCTGCCTGGCATTAAAAACAGACAGGCAGTACCCATTTTTATAAAGTATATACTCTGCTCCCCCTATAAGCTCAATAAACGGGGGCTCTTTTAAGCTGGGTACTATTATCCCCACCGATTTTGTTTTCTTGGTGGTTATCGCGCTGGCCACTCTGGAAGGCTGGTAATTATACCTCCTACATACCTCCAGAACCTTTTTACAGGTTGACTCTTTTACCACAGAGCTCCGGTTAAAAACCCTGGAAACGGTAGCCACAGACACTCCTGCCTCCCTGGCGATTATATATATGTTTGCTTTGCCCATAATCAACCTATCAGATTTTATGTAACAGGTTACACTTAATTATATCTAGTATATATTACAAACTTTTTTTAGGCAAACAGTTGCCGCAGATAAATTATTTCTTAAACTACTCGGGAAGTATGGGCCTTATGTTCAGCACTTGGCATGCAGTCACCAGCTCATCCTTAAAATCCCCTTCAACTACATGAATATGGTTTGCCCTGAGCTCCCTGATGAAGTTTTCCTGGCTGCAGTTTAGCCTGGCAAACACATGGGGCTGCTGGGGATTGGTTTCATTTATCTTCTCTAAGGGCATATCCAGCGCATCGGCAGTCAAAATAAGCATTACATATTCCCTATTTATCCTGCTCAGCCTGGCTATGGTAAGCTTGCCCGGTTTACCTACATACCTGGGGCATGCCCCTCCGATCTTCCAGTTAAATTCCTGGAGTCCTTCATGCACCCAGGTAACATCTTTCCTGGATTTAGCAAAATCAGTAGGCTGGGAACCACAGTTGCACATCCTCACCATATTATCTTCATAGTCATAGTAGAGCACATCAGTAAACATGGTAGTTTTCCCGGTTATATTATTAAGGACCTGCATGGTAAGGGCCCCATTTGCATCAGCTTCACATGCACATACAAACGAACAACTGGAACCAAACCCATCATCCTGGGTATCGTTTAAAAGTGCATGGGCTATGCAGAAAGTGGTATGGCAGGAAGGAAGTTCAGGCAGGCACTTTACAGCGACAAAATCATAGCCCTTCTCTTCTATTACCTCCCTTAAGGCAAAATAAAGCTTTATCTGGGCAAGCATTGCCTCCTCTTTTGCTTCTACCCCTCCAAACTGTTCTTTCATCCAGCCCAAAAACTTTTTAGCCTCCCCGTCTGAATACTTTTTAGACCTTTCAATTACATCCACCTGCTCAAAACCATCCACATCAACCCCAAATCTGGACATCCATTCAGATGGGTCGATCCTTGCAGTATACATACCCATGCACCTGGAACCTCCTTCACCGTAAACCATACCCCTTAGTTTGGTAGCTCCAGCTATACCATGGCAAAGCTCAGATAGCTGTCCCAGGGTTCTCTGGTCACCAAAATCACCGTATACCAGGTAATTTTTTATTCCTACTTCATCAAGGGCTCCCCTGGCTATAGCTCCCCCTACTATGCCAAAAGTTTGAACACTGGATGATGCCCACACTATTACCGGTACATCGGATTTAACTGCAGCCATAACGGTGGTGGAGGAATACGTCCAGGTGCCTACATATATAACCAATGCATGGATTCCTTTTCTCCTCAGCTCTTCACCCTGGCCGGTCATTTCTTGATTGGTCCTTGCTATTTTCCCCATGTCAACAACTTCAACCCCTACCTTTTCCAGCGCTTTTCTTGCCTGGGGAAGATAAGCAGAAACCTTTCCTACTATTGAATCGGGCCAGGTGGTATCCAGCGACATGGTAACTATCAGTCCTACCCTGGTCCTCTTATGTTTATAAATCATCTGTTGCCTCCTGTTTTGAGTTTTTTACAAATCCTTTTTAATTTTTAGCCACAAGTGCTTAATTTCCCCATACCCTTTACTTGTGCAGGCCCGGCCTGAAGGCATCTGCCTGCAGCAGAGGCAGTATAATATTTTTCCGGCCGCAGCTTAGCTTCAAATTCTGTCACCTGCCCGCCTAAATTAATTCAAAAGTATCCTGTCAAACCCTCCGGACAGCAGGTAAATCCAGTTTGGCATCTAGCTATATCTTTGCCTGTAGAAATATAACTTGCTCTGCCTATTGCCCTGGTTTCCTTCCTGGGAAACTTTTCCGGTTCCGGATAACTGTATGTTTCTTGAAGCTGAACCTTGGTTACTGGCTTTTTTTCGGTCATCCCTGTCGCCCATAAATTATTGCCTGCATATAAAGTTATGGCCTAATGTAGCTACATTAGGCCATAACTTTACTGCTCTTGCTTGTGTACCATCAAGCTTGGGTCATTCCGTCCCTGAAAGCAGATGGAAATACCGCTTAGTCTTGAAGCATTTCCCATAGCTCCCTGGATTCCTCTATATAATCTTCTGCATTTGAAGCGTCTACTATAGGTGTATCCATGAAGTTCCAGTATTCTACTTCCTCGCCAGCCAATATTTTCTCCATTACTTCAAAGGAAGTAAGGGCGTCTTCTCTTGGTGACTGCCATACTGTAAACAGTGCCCAGCCTTCCATTATTAATTCGATTACCTCTGGCTGTCCGTCACATCCATTGGTTATAACCTGGCCTGGTTCATAACCTGCGTCCTGCAGCGCCCTGATTATACCTATAGCCATACCATCGTTATGAGAATATATCATTTCCAGATTATCCCCATGGGTGGTAATCCAGGTTTCTGTAAGCTCCTGGGCTTTATCTGGTGACCAGTCTCCGGGCTGGAGATCTAATCGGTTAAACCTGTCAGAAGCTCCCATTTCTTCTAATTTATCATAGAATCCTCTTTCTCTGTCTATCGCTGCTGAATAACCTGCAGTACCTGTAATATGGGTATAATTAATGGTGTCAATATTATTCTCATCCAGGTACTGTACATATCTTTCAGCCATTAATAGAGCTTCTGAATAACTGTCAGGTCCAGCAAACGCAACCAGTTCATCCAGCTCTGGTGGATCAGGCATAACATTTGAGCATATCATGGGAAGCTCCCCATTGGTTGCTTCGTATACACCCTCGATAATGGGAACTATGCCAGCAGCATCTACAGGCATTATCATCAATGCGTCAATACCCTGTTCAACCATTGATTCTATCTGGGTACCCTGGGTGTGAATATCACCACCTGCGTCAGTCATAATAATTTCCCAGCCGCGATCCTCTGCTGCCTCTCTAAGAGCCTGGGCATACGGGAATGTATAAGGGCTATCCTCAATAAATGGCAGAGAAAAACCAACTGTTATATCTGCAGGCTCCTCTGCAACTGGTTCTTCTGTTACCGGCTCCTCTGCTACAGGCTCCTCTGCTACCTCCTCAAGCGATGTGCAGCCTGGTATTGCCAATGTAAAGCTTAAAGCTACACTAACAATTATTATAATCGGTAAAAATCTTTTTAACATCCTTAATCCTCCTTCAATAGTTTTGTAGATTATTAAACTTTCATTCTTTTTCTAATGATTAATCACCTCCTCTGGCCAATAATTTAATCTCCTCCCGTCGGGAGACTATGGCATCTGTAACAACAACTGCTAATATTATAAGGCCTCTTATGAGTAACTGGTAATTGGTGTCCACTCTAAATATAACCATGGACCTGTCAATTAGCCCGAGGATTATTGCTCCCTGGAAGCTTCCAACCACATTACCTTTGCCCCCAAAAAGGCTGGTTCCTCCCAGTACAGCCGCAGCAATTACATACAGCTCTATGCCCGGTCCATAAACCGCAGAAGCGGTATTTACTGTCGAAGTATAAACCATCCCCGCAAAAGCTGCGGTAAAGGAACAGAACACAAAATACAAAAAGGTAAATGCATTTACATTGATTCCCGCCAATCTCGCTGAATCAATATTTCCCCCAATAGCATAATCATTTCTGCCGAACTTGGTGTATTTTAAAATGTACCACACCGCTACATAGGTTATTATCAAAAATAATACCGTATTAGGTATCCACATTATCGCTCCCCGACCGACCAGTTTGAATGCATCAATTGTGCCCCTTATGGGCCGGGCTTCGGTCAAACCGAGACTCAATCCCCTGAAAATAATCATGGTGCCCAGTGTTGCAATAAACGCATGTATCCTACCCTTCACTACC
This sequence comes from Actinomycetota bacterium, assembly GCA_051744345.1. Lineage (GTDB taxonomy): Bacteria > Actinomycetota > Humimicrobiia > Humimicrobiales > Humimicrobiaceae > Halolacustris. Next base: position 10,638 of record JBNJCW010000030.1, on the reverse strand, counting down.
AGAAGACCATTTATAGCCCCAACAAGTGTGCCGGCTAACAGCCCGCCTATTATAGAGACAAGCATCCCGTATGGCTGCAGCAGCACTATTATTACACCGGTAAAAGCCATCACCGCTCCTACCGACAAATCAAACCATCCACTTATAAGAAGCACTGTCATTCCTGCAGCCATTATTCCCAAAAGGGTAATATGGTCCAGGATGCTCAGCAGGCTTCTCAGGGAGAAAAAACTCCTGTCTGCACTACTGAGCGCAATCACCAAAATTATAATCACAAATAACAGCTTCTGCTCTATTAAAAAATTACCTATCTTTTTTAATGCCTTATTCAATACAATAACCTCTTTCTCCTGTTATATTCATCATACAATACTGCCAGTATTAATATGATCCCGGTTATCATCTGCTGGTATTCGTAAGGGGTAGCCAGCAATGCCATTCCATTTCTTATCAGTGCGAATATCGCCAGACCTATAACTGTTTTATATATGCCGCCTACTCCTCCGGATAGTGCTGTACCACCTAAAACTACCACCGTAATAATATCAAAGAGATATTCACCGGCTGTACCCACCCTTATCCTGGGCAGCCTTGCGGTTAGGATAAGGGAAGCAAGGCCCGCATACAAACCCATGACTGTATAGCTTATCATCTGCACATTGGAAACATTTATTCCTGCTACCAGGGCAGCTTTATCATTCAAGCCAACAGCAAACAGCCTACGCCCCCCAATAGTTTTATGCAAAAGCAAGCCGCTGATTATAAAGATAAAAAGAAGCAGGTAAGCCATAACCGGTACACCGAGAATGCTTTCTTTCCCTATATAAGAGAAAATCCTTTCCGGCCTGCTTCTTAGGTTTCTTCCCGCAGATACCAGCAAAGCTATGGCAGTAAAAAGAAGCTGTGTGCCCAGGGTGACAATTATGAAGTTTGCCTTTATTTTCCCTATCAGGAATCCATTAAATAATCCACAAACCAGGCCTACAGCAATAGCCGCCAATGCCGCCGGCCAATACCCATATCCCTGCATCATTACATTTACCACCGCGCAAAGCCCAAGAATTGCTGCAGCAGACAGGTCAACTCCTTTTCCGATGATTACTATTGTCATCCCGCAGGCCATAATCCCCAGAACAGTTACCCCCCTGATTACATTAAAAAAGTTACCGAGGGTTAAAAAGGTATCGGACACAAAACTCATGATAACGAATAAGATAATTAAAACTAACAGCATCGCCTGGCTGTAAAAGAACCTGACAACGGCTTTCTTTACATTTACCTTATCCTGTTTTAAAAAAGTATCTGTCATTTTATACTTCCTTAACTATATATTTCCAATAGCTGCCTGCATGATGTTTACTTCGGTAATCTCATCACCTTCAAAAATTTTCATCAGCCTTCCCTCTTTCATTACTATAGCCCTATGGCACATGCCTATAATTTCAGGAAGTTCTGACGATACCATTATTATGGATATTCCTTCTTTGGCTAATCTTTTTATAAGGGTATGTATTTCTTTTTTTGCCCCAACATCTATTCCCTTGGTTGGCTCATCCAGTATCAGAATTTTGGGGTCCGTAGAAAGGCTTTTTGCAAGAGCAACCTTTTGCTGATTCCCGCCACTTAGGTTCATGACCAGCTGCTCTAGAGTTGGAGTTTTAATGGAAAATTCTCTAATATACCTTTTTGCCAGTTTAGCCTCCGCCTTTGAATTGATTAACCCTAATTTATTTATTACTTTTTGCAGAAGCAGGATAGTAATATTGGCCCTTACCGAAAAAGCCTGTATTATGCTCTCGAGCCTCCTGTCCTCAGATACGAACGCAATCCCTTTATTAATAGCTTCAGACGTGTTCTTTATATTTATTTTTTCCCCATTTAAGAATAATTCACCGCTATCCAGCCAATCCAAGCCATAAATTGACCTTACCACTTCACTTCTGCCTGAGCCAACCAAACCCGCAAATCCAAGTATTTCTCCCTGCTTTAAATTAAAGCTTATATCCCTAAACTTGCCAGCCCTGGTAAGTCCCTTTGCCTCCAAGACTATATTTTCTCTCGATTCATAACTCTTTTCCCCAAATAGGTTCCCGATCTTTCTGCCAATCATATTCCTGACTAATTCGTCCTCGTTGGTTTCTTTAATGTTCATGGTATTTACGACCTTGCCGTCCCTGAGCACTGTAACCCTATCCGCAATTTCAAATATCTCTTTTATCCGGTGGGAAATATAAATTACTGATTTTCCTTGTGCAACGATTCTTTTAATAATATCGAATAGAATCTTTGTGTCCTCTTCGGTTATAGCAGAAGTCGGTTCGTCCATTATTATTATCTTAGCCTCATGAGAAAATGATTTGGCAATTTCAACCATCTGCTGTTTTGCGGCTGATAATTTAGAAATTGTTTCTGTGGGGGGAATATTTATAGACAGATTATCCATTATCTCCTTGGCATCCCTAATCATTTTTCTCCAGTTTATTCTGCCCATCCTGGAGGTTGGTTGCCAGCCAAGAAAAATATTTTCTGCAACCGTGATGTTTTGCACTAGAGATGTTTCCTGGTAAATAGTGCTAATCCCTAAATCTATGGCAAACTTTGGACCGCTAATATCAACTTTTTTCCCATCTATCTTAATTTCCCCGTCAAAGTCAGTGCCGTATGTACCAGCAAGAATCTTTATAAGTGTTGATTTGCCAGCACCATTTTCCCCAACAACTGCTAATACTTCCCCCTCTTTTAATTTGATGCTGACATCGATTAGGGCTTTTACGCCTGGAAATTCTTTGGATATATTATTCATTTTCAAGACAAGCTTGTCATTATCCACCGAAAATATCCTTTTTTAATTAACAATAAGTCTTTGAAAAAAAAATTAGATTTAGGCTTTTTGTATTTGCTTGCGAATTATACCTTTATCTGCTTCTTCTCCCTTGAAAATATTGAGAACTTCTGAAATAATTATTAATGTAACCACTTACATTCAGTGTAAATACTACCCTACTTGCATTTATAAGTCAAGCACTTTCTAATAATTGTGCTGTTGTTCAGGGATATTGACGCCTAATAACTTATCAGAGAAAATGTCACCTGGGGGTAAAACACAGGAACAGTTTTATCCAGCCATCTTATACAAGATTTTAGCCATTGAGCTGATGTGCCTGCTGACATTATTATATGGAGTCAGCGGTTTTAATCTTTTGCCAGAAAAAACTTCTTGTCTGAAAGCACAAGCACCACTGAAAACGCTACCGGCTAAGCTTGACCTCCAGCCCCCCAATAAGATCCAGCGTTTCGGTTAGGGCTCCCCTTAAGCTGTCCTTGCTTTCTATGTTCCCGCATCGGGAAATGGCAACCTGAATTTTTTCAGCCATACATCATTCCATTTCCTCTGTAAGCGGCAAAATATTTTTATCTATTGAAACATCATCATTGCCAACATCTGCCTTAAACAGGTACCAGTTCTCAGTATGCTCTGCGCACCCTCCGGAACAAACCGGCCCATAGCTTCCCAGGGTTTCCGTCTCCAGTATATCGGCATCAGTATAAATTTCGGTGTTTACCCCAAAATCCGTATAGGCAGCGCAGGGGTCATAGCCATACCTTTTTATAAATACCTGGCCGCCCAGGCAGTAGGCCATCCACCCCAGGGTGTTGAGTATCCCCAGTTTTTGCCTGCTGGAGTTACCAGGATCCTGTCTAAGCTGTATGTATCTCTTACTCCAGGTCCACCGGGGGTCAGACATATTCGTATAACCCCACATAACAAGAGGCCTTACCGGGGTAAGCCTCTCTTCCCAGCTCTGGTATGGTTCCTGGGGAACAATTGCCCGTCCTTTAAGATTCATCACCGTAATGCTCCAGGGAGCAAAACTGATATCCCATAAGTTATGGTTTATAATCCTGTGAAGGAGCCTGACATGATTATCTCCGCTTAAGGTAATTTCTATCTGCTTCTGCATTCCGGTAGTGGTTTCAATGCCCTGGGTAAGAGTAAGGGTGTCTCCGTCTATTTCATAACCAACCGGCCGGTTGTCGGGAAAATAACAGCGGGGGCTTGCCTCCGGGCCATGCCATAGCCTGTGCCCTCCGTATATTCTCCACTCATCGCCTCCGGTTTTGCCCTGCTCCTGTTTAAATTCCCTGAACAGGTTCTGTCCGCCTATAAAACCAAACCTTACTATCCTTGGCCCCACATCGGTGGTAGCTACAAGCTCAACTTCATCATTGGCCATTCTTATGCAGTTGTTCCAGCCTCCATAACTGTATTTTTCTTCTATCTTCATTTCGCCTCCTCCGTTTTTTAGCTTATCTTTATTATGGATAAATTTTTAAGCAAATCAAACCTATATTTTTGCGCAGGACCCCCTTATAACCAATCTCGGATCCAGTATCCTCCTCTTTTCCCTGCTGCCCTCACTGTTCTCAATAACATCTATCAGCAACTGGCTGGAAGCCATTCCCATCCTGTATATTTTTTGGGCAATTGTAGTTAATTTGGGCTCCACCAGTGCTGCTGATGTTATATTGTCAAAACCTATAACCGAGGCCTGGCTTGGAATTTCTTTTCCATTTTCTTTTAGAAATTCCATCAGGTTAATAGCAATAAGGTCACTGATGCAGAAGAAGGCGCTTACTTTCCCGGATAAAAGCAGCTTTCTTTCTTCTGCCAACTCCCTTCTTATGTCCGTTGCCCCCACAGGAATTTCTACCAGGAATTTCTCCTCGATGCCATTTTTTTCCAAAACCTCCTTAAACCCCAGGTACCTGTCCTTTATTATCCTTACCTTAAGCCCAAAGCTAATTATCCCTATATCCCTGTGACCCAGACCAATCAGGTGCCGGGCAGCCAGCATCCCCCCCTTGAAATTATCGGTTACCACAGAGGGTATATCCAGCCCTTCGATATACCTGTCCACCAGCACACAGGGTATATTCTTTCTCAGCACCTCCCGGGCAAAAAGGTTGTCCTTTCTTCCCCCGGCTATCCCGGAAATTATTATGCCGTCTATGTTTCTGGCCAGAAACTGATCCAGGAATTTCATTTCCTTCCGGTAATCATTTTCGGAGTTAAACAGAACCAGGTAATAGTCCCTTTCGCCAGCATAGTCATCTGCGCCCTGCAGCAATTCAAAAAAGAACGGGTTTACCATATTAGGTATCACAAAACCGATATAGTGGGTCCTTTTGGTTCTCATTGAACGGGCTACATGGCTTGGCTGGTAATTGTAGCGCCGGCATACCTCCAGAACCTTCTTTTTTTTCTGTTCAGACACAATTTCTGCCCGGTTAAAAACCCTGGACACTGTAGCCGGTGAAACCTTTGCTTTCCTGGCAATAAAATAAATGTCTACTTTCTTATCCATTTAAATATAATTTAGAGTTCGGGAGCAATTGAAAATATGGCCTTTACCGTACGGCCGGTATAGTTTATAAGCTGATAGCTTACCCCTGCCGGGACAAACATGGCCTCCTCTTCTTGCACGTCAAAAGCTTCTTTTGTATCCGGAAGGAATACGGTTACCGGGCCTATTTCTATGTTTAAGCATAAGTCCCCCTTGTGGGACTGGGGCTCAGAAGCCCTGGAACCCACCCCTCCTGCAGGAAGTATAAACTCTCCCATATGCACCAGGTCATTGGATACAAAGAATTTTATAAGCATGGGGTATCTGGTTCCGTGTACATTTATCAGCTTTTTTTCTTCGGTTATGTGGTAGAAAAGGATAGGCTCTTTTCTGGCCTTGGGCCCTTCAACCGGCCACCGCCCTATGTCATCGGTGGTCCCGTGTATGTTCCACTGGTCTATGGGCGGGTGCGTGGGCAGGTTCCTGTTGTTGGCCCCCTTATACATCTTCATCTTCTCCCCGGCAAAGTCCATGGGGGGAGCAGAATCCGGCCATATCCTGGGGGCTATTACATAGAGAACCTTCATTATGGAGGAGCCGAAATTATAGCCCTTGTGGTAGCCCTCCTGGGGAAGAAGCAGAGCTTGGCCTTCCCTGACCTGGATAAACTCTCCCAGGTAGGGGTTATGCTCGGTAAGAGTCCCTTCCAGGAGGTAGTAGACCTCATCACCTGCATGGATATCAGGGGGGTCATATGTTCCTCCCGGCCCCAGCTGCCATGTGCCTACGGTAAGTGTGTCCGTGGATACGTACAGGTAGTTTAAGTCTGAGAAATGGGGCCGCTCGTCCGGGTATATGAACTGGCGTATAAGGTCCCCTTTTATATGCAGGGGCTTTTTTTTATCCGGGCTAAAGGGGTGGTTTCCAAATATCTGTTCACTCATTTTAAATCTTCCTTTCTATAGTTTTATTGCTGCTGCCCTTACGGGACTGCCATCCGCATCTTTTATGTTTAAAGGCAGTGCGCTGAAATACATCCTTTGCCCACAGACCTGTTTGAGGCCAACCAAAGCCTCTATCAAAGGAATCCCTGCGGCAAGCATTTCCTTATGGAAAGCGCCCTTCTGCTCGGGCCCGTCAACCGACGGCATGTCTGTGCCCAGTGCTTTTAGTTTCCTTGAAATAAGGTACTGTGCAGCCTGGGAAGAAAAGTAGGGAAAGTCTGTAAAGTAGCCCTTTCTGTAGGCCATATCCTCCCAACCGGTCCTTACAATTAATATATCGCCCGCAGGTATTTCTATTTTCCCCAGATCAGTTTCCGTAATGGCTGTTCCGGATTGTTTGGGTATATCTATATAAGTAGCCAAGCCGAAAAAACAATTCAGGGGCAAGGTGTTTATATCCCCTCCCCTCTCCAACATATGCAGCGGCGCGTCTATATGAGTTCCGGAATGGGTGCCCATGGACACCGAAGTTACATTATAGCCACTGAATTTATACTCTACCTTTGGTACCAGCCGTACCACAGGGTCTCCCGGGTAGGTAGGCAAATCTTCCGATATAACCAGGGATAAATCATAGATTTTAATATCAATCACCCCCTAAATTCTTGGATATAAAGGCAACCTTTGCCGTTTCTTCTGCCAGTTCAGCAATATCAAAACAGTTGCCCATTCCCCTGGCAAAAGCTATAAGGCCGTGTGCTGCTAGGGTAATAGCACTTACATGGCCTGCTGCATCCTTTACTGCATTATATACTGCATCGGCCAATTCTTTTGAGCCGGGATCATAACAATCCACCATGGGAACTTTCTTAAGCTTAAGTTTGGACGAGGCGGTAGGCATGGGCAGTGTTAAATTTTTAACTGAAAAACCGGTTATGTATACAGGGTGGACATGTATTACGCTATCAACATCTTCCCTTGCCCGGAATATGTTTATATGCAAGCATGATTCTTTCGATGGCTTAAGCCCTTTTTTCCCCTCTACCACATTGGCCTTTTCGTCTACCAGAAGGATTTCATCTTCCCCTATCTCCCGGAGTGACTTTCCTCCGGCAGTAATCAAAAACTTATCCTTATACCTTGCGCTAACATTTCCCCCCGCCGCGCCTACCAGCTTGCGCTGGTAAAGGAGCCTTGAGAATTTTACTATATCTTTTTTAATTTCTTCTATCACCTGTGTCTCCTTTTATTGTTTTTACCCCCAGTTGGGTAGCCAGTGCTATGGCTTTGATAAGGTTGGTTGCATCAGCAGCATTTTTGCCCGCAATGTCAAATGCTGTCCCGTGGCCTGTAGAGGTCCTTATAATGGGGATTCCCGCAAGCAGGGTTACCACATGACCAAAACCCAGAAGCTTCATAGCTATATTGGCCTGGTCATGGTACATGGCAATAACCAGATCGTATTCTCCCTGTCTTGCCTTTAGAAAAACAGAATCTGCAGACACCGGACCTGTTGCCTTTATCCCCAGTTTTTTTGCCTCTTCTATGGCCGGAACCATTTGGTCAATCTCTTCCCTTCCAAAAAGCCCCCTCTCTCCGGCGTGGGGGTTTAATGCAGATACCGCAATGATGGGTTCCCTTAACCCAAACAGAGCCAGGCCCTGCCGGGCAAGTTTTATCTTCTCCAGCAGGCCCTGGCTGGTAACCTTTTCTATGGCCTCCCTTAAGGACATATGCGTGGAATACATCATTATGTGCAGATTGCCCAGGACAAGAATCATACCGTAATTCTTTGCCCCTGTAAGCTCACCCAGAATCTGGGTCTGCCCTTCATAATTGTATCCTGCCTTTCTCATGGAAGACTTGTTTAAGGGAGCAGAAACCATGGCATCAACCTTGCCTTCCATGGCCATTTTGCCTGCTTCTATCGTATATCTTACTGCCGCCCTTCCGCACATTTTATCTTCTTTGCCAAACTGGAGCCTGTCCGCATCAATATCTGAATAGTCAATCACGTCTGCGGTTCCGTAGCAAAACCGGCAGTTTTTTAGCCCATCTGCTGCATTTACCTTAAGCCCCAGCCTGCATATGTCTATTATTTTTTCCATTACTCCTGCATCCCCCAGAATTACCGGCCTGCATATTTTATAGGTATTTTCCTCCTTTAAGGCTTTTGCAGAAATCTCAGGTCCTATTCCGGCAGCATCCCCCATGGTAATTGCTACAATCGGTCTTTTCATTCTTTTTGCTCCCTCACTAAAAAGTTAACATCCTAACCAAAGAATCTCTTTTTCCCACAGATCCCCCTTTTATTATCATGGTGCACCCAGCCATCCTTCCATCCATTATGGTTCCGAAGTCAATCGCCTGCTCAAACTGGCCTTCTATTTTAACTTTGGTAACGCCCAGGGAATCCAGCACGGCGTAGCTTGTGTCTCCCCCTATAAGCACCAGCTTTTCAGGACTAAATTTTTTACAGAATATCCCGGCTGCCGCAGAAACAGCAGAGAGTATTTTCTTATCCAATCCCGGCTTGTTTGCGGGCCCTGCGCCAGGCTTTAAGAATAAAGCAAGTTTTCCCCAAAAAGGCCTGTTTCTTTCTGCCAGTGCCCGGATATAGCTATTGCCGGCATGCCCGGCTGCTTTTTCAACTTCCAGGCTTACCAGTTTAAGTTTTCCCTCTGCCTGTGCTTCAGACAGCTGCCGGGAAGTTAGCTCATGACAGCTGGCGGTAAAACCCAGAACCTTGCCTGTTTTGGATAAATTGCCAAAAGCCCTATCCGGGCTGCGATTTTTGCCCAATGCCCCCAGAAGTCCCAGGGAACCTGCCCAAAAACAGTTAAACCTCCCCCAAAGCCGGCCGACTGCCCTTTGTATGTCCTCATCGGTACAGCTGTCAAAAACCATAATCCTGTATCCTTTGTTTTTCCTATCTTCTACCAGGGAGTGCAGATCACCAGTATCTCTTATTTCCTCCAGGCCTATAAGGGAAACCTGGTTTTTGGTTTTGGTTATAAGCTCAGGAGCAAATGAGGTTTTTATATTTGTTAAAGGATCGGTTAAAAATCCTGCCTCTGCTAAAGGCTTTTTTCCAAAAATCTGATTGCCCCCTAAGGTAATCCTTCCCATGGAAGGTATGGAGTTTAGCACAAAACAGAGGTCAAGACTGCATGAGTCAAGAACAGCGTCTATTTCTGGGCCTACATTTCCCCGGTATGCGGTATCTATCTTTTTGATAATGGTTCCCTTCAGGGGAATCAGCATATTGCCCAGAGCATAAAGCTTGCTGTAAGCCTCTTTGGCCTTAACCGCTCTGGTGTTTGTACTTATTACCAGAGGATTATCCTGTTTGGATAAACTTAAATATGCAGAATCTGTTAATACGTCAATCCCCGGAAGGAAGCCGCTAAAGCATGACGAAGCATTGCATGCTCCGGTTAGATCATCTGCTATTATAATTATATTTTTCATAAAACCTATTTTCTTCTGGCAAAATCAGAACCAGGCATGGGAACATAATCCGTCTCCCCACCGGATATATATATAATTTGGCCGGTCATATAGGCTGATTCATCAGATACCGCAAATACCACCGGCCAGGCAATCTCCTCTGGCTTCCCTGCCCTGCCAAGGGGGATATAGGGCTCCCAGTTGTCGGGATAATAAGGATCTGTAATCCGGTTCCTTTTAATATCTATGGTTCCCGGGGCAATAGCATTTACCCTTATATTATAAGGGGCCAGCTCTACTGCCATGGCTTTGGTAAGAAGCGACATCCCCCCCTTGGAAGCACAATAAGGGACCAGGCAATCCATGGAGCCGTGGGCAGCAATAGAGGATATGTTAACTATGTTTCCCCCTCCACCCTTTATCATTTCCCTTGCTGCCATCTGCGAAGCCATAAATGCCCCTTTCAGATTAGTATTAAGTACCTTATCCCAGACCTTTTCGGTGATTTCAAAAAAAGGCTTCCATACAGCTATCCCTGCATTATTTACCAGTATGTCTATTTTGCCAAAATAATCCATGGCACGGCCTATCATTTTTTCTGCCCCCTTCCAGGTCCCAATATCTGCACCGCTAATCTCCGCCTTTGACCCCGTGTTTTTTTCAATAAACTCTTTAACCTTTATGGCTCCGTCCCTATCTGAATGGTAGTTTATCAGCACATCTGCCCCTTCCCTGGCCAGCTCTTTGGCGATGGCTGCCCCGATGCCTTTGCTCGCTCCGGTAACAACAGCTGCCCTGGCTTTTAATCTCAACTTTCACCCTCCCCCTGAAATCAATTTCTGAAATTGATTTCACTATACTATAAAATAAAGAGTCTTTCAATTTTTTAATGTTTCACT
>JBNJCW010000029.1:0-22647 GCA_051744345.1 Actinomycetota bacterium | reverse complement strand
AAGGGTTGCATGGGCATCAAGCTTATCATACTGTACCGAAGCAAATCTAACCACAGAATTATCCATAAGAATACCTTACCATGTTTTTACCTATTTTATAATAAAGAGAAATATAGGGAAATCATAAGAAATTTAAGGGGTTTTGGGTAACCCCGTTTATCCTTACCTCAAAATGAAGATGCGGGCCGGTTGTCCATCCGGTGGTTCCAACATACCCTATTACCTGCCCTCTCTGGACCTTCTGGCCGCCGGATACCGCAAAGCCCGAAAGGTGTGCATAAAAGGTTGCTACCCCTCCTCCATGGTATATAAGCACAGAATTCCCATAGCCTCCCATATGTGACGCTTCAACTACCTCTCCCCCCTCTGCAGCAATAACCGGGGTTCCCGTATCACAGGCTATATCCACGCCTGAATGAAATCTGGAAGCTCCGAATATCGGGCTGTCCCGGTAACCAAACCCGGAAACAAGTATGCCCTTGGTAGGCCAGGCCAGTTCTCCCTGAGGAGCATTTCCGTGGCGCAGACTTTCCAATTTTTTCTTTATCTCAGCCTCTTCAGCAGCAAGCTGCTTTTCCATTTCCATAAGAGTGTTTTTATTGGATATGGTTGCCGATAGCAGGCCCTTCTTCTGTTCATAGGCCTGTTCCAGTTCCTGTCTTTTTGTTTCCTGCTCAGCCACCAAAGCTTCCAGGCTTTTTTTATGCTCCTCCTGTAATTTGTTCAGGGTCTGGATGCTCTGCCTGATGCTTGTTATTGCCTGCCTCCTGTCCCTGACTTCCTTGATTATTTTTGCATCCTGCTCGGCAATAAGAACCATTAATTTAAGCCTGGACATGAAATCGGTGAAGTCTTCTGAAGCTAACACTACCTGTATGTAATTTAGTTCCTTGTTCTTGTATATCTCTGAAACCCGCTGGTTTAATATATCTATTTTCTGCTCGAGGTCCCTTTCAGTCTCTTCCAGCTCTTTTCCTTTTAATTCCAGCTCCAGATTAGTTTTTTGAACCTGCAGCCTGGCATTGTCAAGTTCCTGTTTCAATCCCTCAAGCTCATCCAGCACTCCCAGCATCTGGCCTTCAACCTGCTCTATCTGGCTGATATAGAACTGCTCGTCCTTTTTTACCTGCTCTATCTGCCTGCTGGTCTCTTCCTTCTCCCTTTTTATCCTTTCCAGCTTTTGCTCCAGGCTTTCAGCGCAGGCATACCGGTAGGGGAAAAAGACAGAAAACAATATAAAGGCTGAAACTAATAGAATTAAACCCTTCTTCATTTGCCTTATTGCTACATTTATAATTATATTTTTGCTGTATTTTAAGTTTGTTTTACTTTAATAATACATCTCTAAAACAAATTGTCAATATTTACAAAGAATACTGTGTTTAAACTTAATCAAGAACATCTTTCAGCTGGCCGAAATTATAGGACATCAGCTTCAAATATGTATCCCTGCCCTCTGTTCCCCCCAGAGGGTCAAGCACCCTTACCTCCAGTCCCATATCCTGGGCAAGGAAGTTTACCGTTTGTGCGGAAAGCTGGGGTTCTATAAAAATTATCTCTATATCATACTCTTCTATGGCTTTCTGGAGCTCTATAATATATTCAGGGGTCGGCTCCTTTCCAGGAAAAGGCTCCACTGACATAACCTGCTCGATACCTAGCTCTTCTGCCAGATAAATCCATGCGTCATGGAAAGCTATGAATTCCTTCTTGCCAAAATCCTCTGCTTCCTTTTTAAATTCAATCTCTAAATTATTGATTTCATTGATATAGCGTTCTTTATTTTCCGCAAAATAATCATTGTGTTGGGGATAATTCTGAGATAGTACAGCATGAATATTCTCAACAATAACCTTGGCATTTTCCAGCGAAAGCCAGATATGGGGGTTTGGCAGGCCATTTTCATCCACAAACCTTACCCCGCTGTGCACCTCATAAATTTCTACCTCTGCTCCCAGGCTGCTTATGGCAGGGTCCAGCCAGTCATCAAGCCCGAGCCCGACCTTTAGGGCAACTCCAGCACCCTCCAGCCTTTTTATCCTTTCCGGGGTAAGCTCGAATGTATGGGGGCTTTCCCCGGGATTCATCAGGTAAGCTAATTCAAGCCTGCTTCCTGCAACCTGTTTTGCCATATCATACAGGGGGTATATTGTTGCCACCACACTGGCAGGTCCACTTTCGCTGCTGCGGGGCATGCAGGAAGAATTAACCCCCAGGGCAATAACAAGTACTAATGCAGCCATGCTAATTATTTTAAGTTTCTTGCTGGTAGGTAATAATTTCTTCCAATTCATTTTATACACCCCCGTATCTGCACCTGACATTTAACTGGCAGAGAATATGTTTATTGTTTCTGCCCATATTTATTTCCTAAATTATAATTAAGACTGCTGTAAATTATCAATAAACAAATATTTACCCCTGGCTTTACAGGTAGATCTTCTCAGCTATTTCTTTTCCGGTATCAGTTACAAATATCCTCTCAATTAAAGCCTTCCGTTCCTCTAAAGCTGAATCCTGGTAATTGGTACCAAAATTTACCAGCCAATCTGCATCCCAGAGTATATTAAATTCATTGGATTCTATAACCCCGCGCCGATGGTGGTTAGCTATAATATCGCAAACCTGAGAAATAAGTTCCTTTCCAGTCCCAACCTCTTCCAGGATATTCCTGGCTACGGGCGGACCCTCCATCTGCTGGTATTTTGCTTCATAAGACCCGTATTTTCTCTTGCTCTCCAAAAGTCCAATATCATGGAGAAGCGCTGAAGCTATCACCACTTCCCTGTCGCCGTGCTCTGTTTTTAGAATTTTTTTCGCATACTCCAAAACCTTTCTGGTATGCTCGATATGCTGGGGGTACTGCTTAAAGTATTCTTCCACACGGTTTTTAATTTTCTGCTCAAATGCCTTCAATGTATGCCTCCTGTTTTGAAGTTAATATTAACTAATCAAGCAAAGCCCTTGTCCCTGCCTCCAAATCCGGCTCCTGGAATCGGACCCTTAATATATTACCAACCCTATAGTAAGCAGCGACCGCCCGGATCCAAGCTTTCCATAGGTAAATTTTTTACATAACTTTTTCCTTTGCTAAACTGTTATCTTCCTCATGAAGCCATTACCTATAAACCTGCTGCCGGCCTGTCCGGGACTGATTAATTGCCGGGGAAACGGCAGCAGTTCAGGATTAAAAATTTAACCATATTACTATTTTACTTCTTCAGTGTATTCAAAAGCCACAGGTGGATGGTTACCCCCATGGCTATGACCAGCAAGAGAACCCTTACCCAGTAAATATCTGCAGCAAAAACAGCTGAAGCAGCTATGGTTATCCATAAAATTGAGATGGTCCCGATTTTTGTTTTCAGGGACATGCCTTTTTTCTGCCGGTAATCTTTAATATAGGATCCAAACATCCTGTTTTCCATCAGCCAGCGGTAGAATTTTTCTGAAGCCTTTGCATATAATGCAGCCGCTACCAGCAGGAAAGGGGTTGTGGGCAGCAGGGGTACAAAAATACCTACCACTCCCAGTCCTACAAACAGGGAACCTACAAAGATAAGTGTATATTTTACCAGCCTGTTTGGGGCCATTTTTCAGCTTAACCCCCCTTATTATTTACATACAGGGCAAATGCATCTATGTTTTTTACCGAAATCCTGGACACGCTTTTATCGGTCTCCAGTATTTTTTTCATTAATCCCTTGAGAAAGAAATTCAATTTGCTAAAATCAACCTCTCCCCCAAAATACCCTCTGCCTATTGCCCTGTCCTGGAGCTGTTTGGGGAAAGCATTATTAAACTGTTCCTTTGCTGTCTCTCCTTCCTGCAGGCAGCATATAAAAAGGGCTACTTTCTTGCTTAACAGTTTTTGCAGGTTATCATCTACAAAACGGGTAACCAACTTATTCATTTTTCCTGCCATTATTGAGCCCCCGATAATAACCAGCTCATAATTGTCAATATCTGCCTTTTTGTCATTAGCCAGGTCTCTAACCTCCACCTTCCCCCTTATTTTCCCTGCCAGCATTTCCGCACATCTTTTAGTACACCCGTAACGGGTAGCAAACAATATCAATGTTTTCATATTCTTCTTTTAATTTTGAAAATATTTTAACCAAAAAGCCTGGATAATAAAAATTCAATTATTTCCAGGATACTTTATTTGTTTAATATATTGTAAAAATATATTAAACAATGTACTATATTTCTAGTCCTGCCGGATAGAAGGACAATACAGCGGAAAAATAGCTGTAAATGATACCCAAGTTTTTAATTAACACAGCTCATGGTCAGGAGATAACGATGCCTGTAAGTAATGCCCACAAGAAGACCATTATTGCCCAGGGCACCTTTATTGACGGTACCTTCAATTTCCAGAATAATTCTGAAATCCGCGGGGAGGTAAAGGGGAAACTGACTTCAGACTCTAAAATCACTATTTCAGAAACAGGTAAGGTAACCGGAAGCATAGTAACCAATGAGGCCTGTATATGTGGCCATTTTGAAGGTGACATGACTGCAGCCGGCCAAGTAGAAATATCAAGCCACGGCAGATTTATAGGCAACCTGTACCAGAAGGAGCCGCTTCTTGTAATTCACAAGGGCGGAATTCTCAAGGGTGAAATACTGCCTGCAGCGAATAACCGGCCGAAACTTTAAACTATAAATTTGTTCAGTATTTCCGCACCTTTGTAATCTATATATGTGTCCAGAACCTCTTGGAACCTTTCACACACCGGTCTTGACCTGCTCCCGTAAATAACCAGTGATGAGTACATGCAGCCCCGAGGGCCTTTTCCAACATGTCCAGGTCCATAAACCTGTGGGGATTTTTAAACAGATCTTTTTCAAAACAGTAGACACAATTCAGGTTGCAGGTATAAGTAGGGCAAAATACAAATCTGATTGGCCTTGATTTGGCTTTTTCCAGGTAACTTTCAAAAAGTTTTGCAAATATTACTTCTTCCCGGCCGATATCCTCATAAAGGTAGCCCCTATCCGTCAGCCTGGAGAGGGTAGGTAACCCTATCTGGCTGAACTTTTTTCCAATGAACAGGTCCCAGCTTCCATTTTCTATTATGTCCACCGCACCGGTAAGAGTATTATTAATCAGGGTGTAAGTATCGTCTATTTTCCTGAAATAATTAAACCTGCTGGACTGCATTGTTTAACTATCTTCTGCTGATATAGTTAAACCAGCACCAGATGGTGTTGGTATTATCTATTACGTTCAGTAATGAGTGGGTGGTGTTTTCAACAGCTGAACCAACAGCACATTGGCCCATCGGCCTGTTTTAAGTTCTTCAGAGTGAGATCCCTGTTCCAGAGGTCCTTGGTCCTATTAATTGAAAACAACTCTCCACCTGTATTTTAAAAGCGGTAATTAATTATTTCAAAACTATTATAGCAAATTTATCCATTATTGTAGTAATAAAAGTATGGAAAACTTTCACGATTTATCTGAGGAAAATTGTTCTGCCATTAAAGTTAATGATAATCAGCATCTGCAACATTAAGGCTATTGCCCACACCACCAGCAGCACCACCCTGGTGAAAACCCCGGCATAAATTTTATTCGGATTGGTTTTAATTATAGAATGCACCCTATTTCTCAGCCTGGACATATTCCACATTATCCCAGGTGAAAAAAGATAGCCGCCGGCAGGTGCCTGCAAGGCTTTTTCCTGCAGCGCTGTTTTCATTTTTTTTATGGAATTCAGTGTTTCCCTGGCTACCTGTTTCGAATCTTTTCCCGAATACTTCAAAACCAGCTTATCGCTTCCCTTTTCCTGTTCACCTTTTATCATTACATAAGCTATATGGGCGAAAGGATTCAAAAACAGCATATCCCTTAATATCAGGGCAATCCATCCAATAAGGTTGTCATGCCTTCTGATATGGGAAAGTTCATGAGCAATTATTGTTTCCCTCTCCCCCTCATTTAGGTAATCAATCAGTGCCGGAGACAGGACCAAAGTAATTTTCCTGATGCCTACTACAAAGGGTGATATATATGACCCGTGAGTAAGGCTTACCTCCAGTTTCCTTATCTCCATCTTTTCCCCGTAACGGTCAATTATAGAGTAGATATGGGGAACATCTTCCCTGCCCACTTTCTCTTCATATGCAAGTTCCCTGTAAAAGCAATAAAGGTGCACCCACCTCAGCAGAAGGATAAGGCCTATTGCGGCAACCGCTATCAACATAATTCTCTGGTTTAAATTGGAAGAAATCCAATTCGTACTTTCCAGATGGGTAAAGAACTTGTGGGGATCAGGCAGCCTCAGCCCCCCGATCATAAATGGGATATCGCTTGACAATCCTTTCATTTCCATTCTCTCTGCTATTACCAGAAAGGGTTTAACCAAAGGCAGGAAAAGAAACAGGATCCTCATGCTTGGATCCCTTATCCTGAGTACCGCTAAAAAGGCAACAACCAGGATAAGGGTTATAAAGCTATCGTATACAACCGGCAGAATGTATTGCAGCAATACATCTACAATAAACATATCAATGCTTGTCTATTTCATTTAAAAGCTTATCTATTCCTTCTTTTGAAATATTATGATTATCACTTAAGAAATTGGATACGTACTCCCTGGCCTTGTCTTCCAGGAGGTTTTCCGCAACCGATTGTATAAGGCTCTTTGATAACTCCCTTTTGTCTACATTTGCAGAATATATATAAGTCTTTTCGCTTTTGTCCTGGCCAAGCAAGCCCTTCTCCGCAAGGGCAGTCATGGTGGACATTACGGTTGTATAGGGAGTAAACTCTTCCTTGTTCTCCTGTATTTCTTTCTTAAGCATGGTTTCATGCACTTTTCTTACCGTAACCTTTTTCTGCTCCCAGACTATCTTCATTATTTCTATTTCAAGAGCGCTAATACTGTTAAGCTTATCTATGCCAACTTTTTGGTATTTTCTCTTGGTCTCCTTTTTCCTACCCATATGGCCTCCTTTTATATAAATATATTCTAATTCTTTATAATTACTGGAATATAATAATAATAATCTATTATTATTGCAAGTTTTAAATTATTGGTTATTATATCAAATTTTTTTAATAATTCTTAGTAACCAAATACTTTTTAAGAATAATTTATTTGTATAGAAATATTATACTTCATTTCATATAAAGCAACAGGTGTTGTTTTTCTATTTATAATTTTTGTTACATTATTATGTTAAATTTGTTATAATTTAAAAAACAAGGAGAGCCATGGAAGACATCAAAGAGTATATAAGGTGCCAGAAGTTCATCCTGAAGTCCGAACTCCAGTTTACGGAATCAAATAAGGGAATGGACATGTACCAGACCAATTTTGTAGACAAGACCATTGACTGTATTTTTGACTCCCTTTTTAAGATTGCCGGTGAAATTGATAAGATAAATTCCGGTAAAAAATAATTCTATGTTTCCACAGTTGTCTTTGGTCTGGCCTAAATATATCCCAGCCATACCCTGTTTGAGGATGCCTAATTTAATGGTTAAGCAGCCACATGTATATAATCCCCCACACATAATGGAGTAGTGAGATCCGGAAACTTTTCACGTAATCGGACCTATAGCCAAAAAATTGCTGCAGCCTTATAGCCTGTATAAAAGTGCTTAAAATCAGCCTGGTAACTCTATTTTAAAAACAGCAAAAATTGATGAACTTTATATAGCTTCCGGTTTTTAATATAATTTTAATTGATGTATAAAAAAAAGCCGGAGGGCGGCCGATATGATTGATTCATACAGTTTTGGATCCATAAACATAGACGGCAAGACATACAGGTCTGATGTCATTGTCTATCCGGACAGGGTTAACCCTAAATGGTGGAGAGAAACCGGACACCTGTTAAAAGCAAGAGACCTGCTGGAGGTATTTGACTTTAAGCCTGAAGTTCTGGTTATCGGGACCGGTGCAAGCGGTTTAATGAAGGTAGCCGAGGAACTTAAAAAGAAATTGGGGGACGAAAGTATTAAATATGTTATTAAAAGGACTTTTGAAGCAGTAAAGGAATTCAATAACTTAAGCCAGACAAAAAGGACTGTAGGGGCTTTCCATATAACCTGTTAGCCCTGTTCTTATTTTTTGCCTGGCTGCTCCGGTTTTTTTATTAATCCGGCCTATCTTTTATTTGTGGTATGCTTGACTTATCTAAAATATCCCTTCTTTTCCCTTCCCCGGTTTCGGCAGTTCCTTTTGGCCTTTGAACCCTCCCGGGCTTTTATTTGCTTCATGATATCCTTCTATTAGTTCTCTTAGGCTTTCCTCTGCCATACTGCCGGCAATCTTTAGTTTACGGACAATTTCTTTTGCGGGCCTGCCCCGATATTCCTCAAAGGCATTTTTCTCTAAAAGGTAAGCTGCCTTTTCTTCAAATAACCTTCTTTATTCCATCAGTATTTTCCTTGGACTTTCCCAAAAGCTCTCCAACAAATTTTTGCTGTCTTTCTTTGGCCGGCTCTTTCCTTCCTGCATGCACTTCAGCCGCTTTTCTTCTTTTTCTCAGGTAAGGTTGGTGATTTTCCAATCTGCCGGGCATGCATTTTCTATTCCGGGTATTCTAGCTCTCATATGAAATATTATTGTCTTTGGAAAGCTAAGTTTAAATTTTATACCCGGCCACCAACCGACAGCCGGAAGCAGTTCCCGCCATGGTCGAATCTATTGTTCCGGGTTGTCCTCATCCCCTGTTTCTTCCGGTTCCTGCTTGACCGGTTCCTGCTTGACCTCTTCTTTCGGTGCTGTAAAACTGGTAGCGGTATAATTAGTTTTCAGCACTTTAAAACCCAGCTCTTCGGTTGCAAAATCGGTCGCTGTTTTTCTTATCTCCTCGGTTCTCTGGGTAACATTGTCGCCTTTAACCAGGTCCGAAAAGATATCTATAATGATACCATCACCTTTGGGAGCTATGGTCACCCTTGGGTCAATAACATTTTCCAGTTTGGACAGCCTGTCCTTTACCTGGTTGGATACGGTTTTTAGGGTAATCATTGTCCTGCCCGACTGGTCACTTGATATGCTGGCAACCTTTACCTTTCTCCTGTAAAATTCAAATACCAGCAGAAGCAGGCTTACCACCAATATCACCAGAAGCACTAAAGCTAAAACAAACTGGTTGGCCTGGTTGAAGTAATCGACAATCCTGCCCGCCACATCAGATATGTCATAAAGGTTGGCAAATATATTCACTACAGATACTATGGAAGCAACAGCCAGGAAAAGAAGCAGTATTACTACTATTATTTTATTGAAAATATTCATAACATTCCTTTCGTCCTAATTAATTGCTTATTATAATATTACAGTATATTCCTATAATTTTCAGTTAAAAAAAAATTACCCATTTAGTTTAAAAAAAACCGGAAAATATAATAGAATTAAAACAAACATAACTAAAGGAAAAACTTGTTTACTAGGATAATATTAAGATTTAAGGAAAGCCTCTGGTTCATACCTGCCCTGTTCATATTAGGCGCTATGATCCTTGCCTTTATCACCACCGCCATAGGCAGTGCTTTCCAGCAGCAGCTGCGGAGCTTTTTGCCTTCTTTTGCTTTTACCAGTGTAATTTTGGGAAGGACCATACTTACAGTCATTGCCACTTCCCTGCTGACCATGACAACTATAACCTTCTCTACCATTATGGTGGTTCTTTCCATCTATTCTTCACAGTTCTCCCCCAGGACCCTGCAAAACTTTATCTCGGACAAACTTACGCAGATAGTGCTGGGGGTATTTATTGCCGGTTTCACCTATTCTATCGTGTCCCTGCTTTTTATGCATGAGAGAGAACCGGCAACGCTGGTCTTTTCTGCTTTCTTTGCTATCATACTTTCCCTGGTAAGTATCGGTTATTTTATCCGTTTTTTGCAGTATATAGCCAAATCCATACAGGTAAACAACCTGATAGAAGATTTAAGCTCAGAAGTCCTTGGCACCCTCAGAAAGAAACAGCGAAAGATTGATAAACTTAAGAAAAACGGGAAAGTATTATCCGGAGCAAAGGAAGGGATAATAAACCTGCATAAAATCCATTCAGAAGAGCTAAAGTCCAATAAGTCCGGCCACGTACAATATATAGATATTGAAGGATTGTTAAATTACGCAAAGGATAAAGATATTATTATGGAGACAGTTGTACGTTTAGGTGATTATGTAGGAAAATTTAGTCCTGTGATTCTCGTATGGAACCATAACCAAGATGAGGAAATCAAATGCAATACTGCAAAATACTTTACCATAGGAAACTACAAAGATACTGCCCAGGACCTGGACTTTGGGTTACAGAAACTTGAAGAAATTGCTTTAAGGGCAATTTCTCCTTCAATAAATGATCCTAATACCGCCATGCTCAGCATACGCAATATGAGTATTATTCTTTTTGAAATTTGCAGCTACTGTACCGGGAAAAAATACTTCTACGACCAGCAGCAAAACCTGCGGCTGATACTTGATGAAAGGACCTTTGAAGATATTCTTTATTCCAGCTTCTATAAGATACTAAACTTTTCCAGGAACCAGATTTCGGTATTTTCTACGGTCATAGAAGCAATAGCCATCATAGCCGAAGGGAAAAACAGGAAAGCCAGAAATACTTTAATAGAGTTTTGCAGGTATGCTATCGGGGGATTTAACCTGGAAATGCTGCAGAAAAAAGACAGGGATTTCTTAAATTACAGGCTGCAGAAAATAGCCAAATACCTTGATGCTGAACCAAAACAGCTGCTGATAAGCTGATCCGGATTCATGAAAAATATTTACAACCGGCTAATGGCGGGCCTGGCAGTCATTGCATATTCCCTCAAAGATAATCCTGACATTCTTTACGTCAAACCGCTGTTTTATCTCCCGGGGGGCCTGGTAGTCAAAAGGCAGTCCGTGCAGGTCTATAATATTATTGCATTTTTTGCATAAATAATGGTAATGCTTGCCGGTGTTTCCTTCATACCTCCTGGTGGAGCAAATCCCATCAATTATTTCAGCAACCCCTATGTCATAGAAAAATGAAAGAGTCCTGTATACGGTATCAAAGGATATATTAGGAAAAATATTCTTAACCCTCCCGTACAGGGTTTCCACATCCGGATGGTCGGTTGAATTAATTAACTCCCTGTATATAACAGTTCTCTGGGGAGTTATCTTGCAATTATTGTCCCTGCACTTCTGCTTAAATTTTTCCAACAATTCATTTTTATTTAAATTCATATTGCTATTATATAATAATTAATCTTATTTTCCAATACTGGTTAAGTAATCCCTCAGTACCACCGCATTATTATGTTTTTTGTCTTTAGCCCAAAAGAGGAGGAATACTGTTTTGTGCTCCCCCTCAAGCTCTTTTAGCTTTTTTACCAGGTTTTTTTTCTTTTCCAGCTCTCCCATATACCTTTTCCTGAACCCCTCCCATTTTTGGAGGTCATGGCTAAACCATACCCTCAGGCTCTTGCTGGGGGCAATCTCCTTCAGCCACAGGTCTATGGCTGCTTCTTTCTTTGAAAGACCCCTGGGCCACAGCCTGTCTGCCAGGACCCTGCAGCCATCATCTCTTCCTTTTTTTTCATAAACCCTTTTTATGCAAATCACGGAAGCCTATTTATAAAAATATACCGATTTTATTTTACCCCAGCTTTTAGTAATATAGTAGCAAATAAATTAAATACCGGAGGAAAATATGAAAAAAAATATTGGCATACATGAAAGGCTTTATCCTAATCCTGCAGTACTGGTATCTTCTTCCCACGAGAACAAAGATAATATCATCACTTTAGCATGGGCGGGAACAGTATGCAGCAAGCCCCCTCTTATCTCTATATCTATCAGGCCTTCCAGGTTTTCCCATCAGTTAATAAAAAAATCCGGTGAGTTCGTAATAAACATCCCCAAAAAAGGCCAGGAAGATGTCTGTGAGTTCTGCGGAACCAGGTCAGGAAAAGATACTGACAAATTTAAGCAGCTGGGCCTTGACAAGGCAAAACCCCTTAAGATAAATACACCCCTTATATCCCAGTGCCCCATAAATATTGAGTGCATAGTCAGAAAGGTTATTACCCTGGGCACACATGACCTTTTTATAGGGGAAGTTTTATGTGTAAGCAGTGACCAGCAATGGGTTTACGAAGACGGAGACCTGGATTATGACAAACTGGAAACACTGACCTACTGCATGGGTAAATACTTCCAATGCGTCCCCGCTAAATAGCTTTTCAGTTATAAAAGCCCAGCGGGACAGAAACCAATATCCAGGACTGCCGGAAAACTGCCGGCGCCGCCTCACAGCAAAAGCCGGTATAACCTGTTAATTAATATGGTATAATCTAAGCAAAAAGTTTTTAATAAATTATTATGATATATAAGACTAAACCAATAGTGCTCATATTTTTGCTGATAGCTGTTTCAGCTTTTTTAATCCAACCAATACCGGCTCATGCATCTCCGCTGGAAGAACAGCTGGAGGACCTAAAAAGGGAAAAAGAACAGAACCTAAAACAGATTGAAGAGATCAAGGAAACCGAATCCGAACTGATGAACCAGGTAAATACGGTAGAAGAACAGTACCTAAAAACCCTTTCAGAACTTGAAGAGTTAAACCTAGCTCTTGAGGTACTCAACAATGATATTGAAGAAAATACCCTGAAGCTGGAGGATAAAAATAAGGAGCTGGAAGAAATTGAGGTTGTACTGGATGAAAAAGTTCAGTTACTGAATAAAAGGGCTGCATCCATTTATAAGTACGGGAACAATAATTTATTCGAACTCCTGACCGGCACCGAAAGTTTCCTTGAATTTTTCTCAAAAATCAAGCTTATGAATGTTATCGCCCAGGAAGATATAAGGATTATCCAGGAAATAAAAGAGGACAGGATAAAACTCCTCAATGTTAAAAAAAGTATCATCGACTTAAAAGACAAGCAGGAAAAAAATAAGAGTGAAATAGAAAAACTCCTTGCCCAGACAGAATCCAAGAATAATGAAATTGAGTCCATATACAATGATAAAAAAGGCCTGCTTCAGAAAACACAACAGGACAAAGAAGCTCTGGTGGCTATGGACCGTCAGCTTACCGCTAAAGAAAATGAAATTAAAAACACTCTAAAGAGCCTTACCCACGGTACCTCCCCCACAGGAAAACTGCTCTGGCCTACCAATGGAAAATTATCCTCAAGATTCGGTCCCAGAGGGGGGCGTTTCCACTCAGGTATTGACATATACTGTTCCAGGGGAACTCCTATCGTAGCCGCAGACGCAGGCCAGGTTATAGAAACCGGCTATCATGGAGGTTATGGTAATTTTATCTTGATATACCATGGCGGGGGTTTTGCCACTTTCTACGCACACCTGGACGGTTTTGCGGTGTCAGGAGGGCAGAGCGTAAGCAGGGGACAGACCATAGGTTATGTTGGCACCACCGGATGGACAACCGGCCCCCATGTTCATTTTGAAGTAAGAATTAATGGGAGTGCCAGAAACCCCATGGGCTATTTCTAAATCCTATCTTAATCAAACTCAATATTATCTACCCTAATCTTTACATACTTAAATCTGCCCGCGGCTGATTCCCATTCAGCTTCAATTTCTGAAGGTATATTCATTGCCCCAAACTGCCTGTAATTCTTCAAGTAACCCCGCCATCCTTCCATGTAATAACCGTCTCTTTTTTTCCGGTACCTTTCATCTGAATAAACCTCTGTTACTCTTCCCTGCTTATCCATATCGAATACCGCCCCGGCCTTATTTTTGCCATCATCTACTACCGCTTTTGCAGAACCGTTATCCACCGGTTCCCAGCTTAGGTACCGTGAAGGAAGAAATGATGTCGGGAACCAGACCATTCCAGCCAGATACCTTGTAAGGGATGATACATCCATCTCATTTCCTGCCGCACTGGTAACCGGGATGCTTGAAAAAAGCCTGGCAGCCATGGTCCCTTCCCGGCAGCAGTAGGCATCTTTTACTGTTATCCAGACTCCGGGCAAGATTCTTACATTTGCCACCCATATAAAAGCAGGTTTGCTGCAGTTAAAATACTGTACCGCTTTCAATGGAAGCCAGCCCTTGTTTTCTGCCATCCTTATATATCCGGACTGCATAACCTTGGCCCTGCCCACATGCATCTGGCCGTCTTTTAAGGCATAGCTTAAATATCTTGAGACCGGAGGGGGCAGGCCTTCTAAATCACTTTCCCTGAAAGTTTTTCCTTCTCCGTAGCCCGAATCCTCCAGGACCAGCCTTATCTCTTTCCTTATCTTTCTATTGAATAAGAATATCAAATAAACTGCTGCCAGAAGGATAATCTCTACAATTACCAGAATAATTAAAACGACATTCATTGGACCTAATTCAATATAGCTTATGATATATTAATAGGATTATACCTTAAATATGTTCCCATTAGAAAAAACCCAGCCCAAAATCCCATTTTTAGGGTTTGGAGGCACACACTTTCAAGCTTATAAGCGAGCTATTAACAGCTTCTGCCTGCTCCGGCGGCAGGTTTAAATAACTGTCTGCGGCCTGGTCACTTATGATAGATTTTAAGGAAAAGGAAGCCTCCCCCAATATATTTATATCCTTGAATCCAGCTTCTTCCATGATGGAAAGGTAGCCATCCCTCTTGATTGCGCCGGATATGCATGCTGAATATGCAGCCATATCATTTTTTATCAGTTCAGGCAGCTCTTTTAAAAGTACAATATCAGACACGGCTATCCTGCCCCCGGATTTAAGCACCCTTAATGCCTCAGAGAAAACTTTTTCCTTCTGCGGGGACAGGTTGATTACACAGTTGGATATGACTACATCAACAGTTCCGCTTTCCACCGGCAAGCTTTCAATTTCACCCAGCCTGAATTCAACATTACTGTAGCCGTCTTTGGCTGCATTCTCCCTTGCCTTGCTGACCATCTCCGGAGTCATATCCACCCCTATTATCTTGCCTTCCGGCCCAACCTTATCCGCAGCCAGAAAACAGTCAAATCCGGCACCGGAACCAAGATCCAGCACAACTTCACCGTTCCTGAGGGAAGCAAGCGCAATAGGGTTACCGCAGCCAAGCCCGAGATTGGATCCTTCCGGGGCAGTTTTTAAGTCCTGTCGGTCATAACCCATTCCTATGCTTATATCATCGACTCCACTGGCCTGCCCGCAGCAGCTGGCAGAAGAGCAACAGCTGCTTCCTCCAGCAACCCTTGCATAATCCTCTCTAACCTTTTTTTTAATCCTATCTTCTTCCATAGTTCTAGCCTCCTGTATTATATTGCTATATTTAAATATATAGCTATATCTCTGTTTAGTCAAACCTATAATCTAAGGATAACATATTTAAAAAGAAGTTCGGAATCAATTACATTGACCGCAAAAACTCCAGGTCATTTAACAGGCGGCGGCGGAATTCAAACAGGTATTCCAGTATTATATTTCCCTTCCACTTACTCTTTATCAAGTAGGAAACGATCCGCCTGCAAAAATCATCTATAGGCAGGTGCTGCTTAGCTCCTTCCCTGGCTGAAAGGTGGACAGTTGGTATATTGTGCCTGTAATTTTTAAGCAACCTCCAGATCTTGCCATCATCCGGTATATGGGATACATCCAGAGTCATAGGCAGGTTAAAATCAGCTATCTCGTCAGCATTAAATACCCTCCTGGTGCTTTCAAAGGTCTCTATGCTGAATACAGTTTCTCTGCATGCTTCAGACAAATACCTTATATTTTCCACCGCTTCTGACTGGGCTCGGGCCTTGCCGTTTACTTTATTGGGATGCAGGGTGATATTTCCTGCATTCAAGACAGCAGCAAACTCTGCTGTCTCTTTCCCCCATTCTTTAAACCTTTTATCAGTAATAGGCGCCTGCACGGCATGTACACTTATAACCCTGGTTCCATAAGATTTTATTTTCCCGGCAATCTGCGGCAGTTGCTTTCTGACTGGAGAATATATGTCCCAATAATAGGGCAGGGCCAATTCTACAGGAACATCCAGCTTACGGAACCTTCCTTCTACCTGGCTTAAATTATCAAAAGACTGCCTGATACCAAAATTTATACCTCTAAAAACCATAAATACTTTCCCCCGTCCAAAAAATCTTTATAAAATTTAAAATCCATTCGCCTTGCCTATTCCAGGGTTCTGTGGAAAAAATCAGCTGCTTGCTTACGGATATAAGGCGTAAATAAGCCGGAGGTAAAATGGTCGGCCTTCAGCCACCTTATCTCCGGCTTACCCAGTGCCTCCCACAGTTTTTTACTGTATTCGGCAGGCACAGTGGTATCATACCTGGCATTTATCATTAATATATTTTCAACATTTCCCCTGGCATAGTTTATGGGATCTATTACCTTCCATTTTTCCCTAAGCTCCTCAATGGTGGTATTTCTCTGCACTGCCCTTTTATAAAATTTAACCAGCAGGCTCTTAGAATCCCACAGCATGTTTGCAGGATCGCCCCCTCCCAATATATATACCGCTGACTTGAACCTCCCGTCAATTTCCGCTGTCAGGGAAGCAATAATTGCCCCCATGCTTATCCCCAGGATACCGATTTCCTTATGCCTTTCAGCCAGCCAGTCTGCAGCCCTTCTGGTATCGGATACCGCCTGCTTGAATCCGGTAATAAAGATGTCGGAGAAATCAATTTTCTTATTGCTTACATGCTTCAATTTCCTCTTTGGCACCCTGGTTCGTGCATAGGGCATGGGAACCTGCAGGCAGGAAAATCCCCTCTTCGCCAGGCATTTTGAAAAATACTTGGAGTAAAATTCCCCTTCCAGCTCATGAAGCACAATTATTGCGCTGTCACTGTCTGCCGGCTGGTAGTAGCTGCTTCTAACCGTATTATTCTCCGGAAAAGGTGTATTGACCGGGGAAGGGAAAATAAGCCTGTATAAGGCATAGTGCCTGTTTTTTTTAATTTCTTCTAACCTGTATTCATCTTTAGCCTGATAATCAAAAAATTTATTGTTATCCATATTACCCTTCCCCCTTCGGACAGAGGCGTAAAACTCTAAAATATCAGCTTAAGTTTTTTTCAAATTTAGAAACCCAGGTAATATTATAGGAAAAATAATTTGTTTTTTAAAATCCCTGGTACCGCCGGGAGTATAGTTTAACCTTTGACAACACCCCAGCAGTGATATATCCTGCACCCTGCCTGACGGCTTGATTATTACCCAAATTTAACTCTATTAATCCGGCCCCTCTGCCTTCAATATGCATTCACATAATTTTGGAGAATTTTTTTTAAAGCAAAGATCTTAAATGCCAGCTTTATGTAATAGCATATTTTTTAATAAGCCCACAAACTCCGCCATACTGGCCGATTTTGCAGGTCCATTACCGGTCATAAGGTATTTTCAAATATTGCCTCTGCAGTTTTTAGGGGATCATGCCTTATAAACTCATTATCACTTAAAATTTCCCTGCTGATGACTTTAACCCTGCTGCCTGCCCTCCCAATATCATTTATTACCTTAAATGAATTATTGTCAGAATGCTTTTTAAGCAACCTGTCTGGTATTTTAGCCGAATTCAAAAGTATATAGTCAATACAGCAGCCCAAATATTTTTCTACAGTCAGCAGGTGGTCTGCAGCGCTAAACCCATCTGTTTCCCCCGGCTGGGTCATTATATTGCATACATATACCTTCTTCGCCTTTGAATTTTGGATTGCCTTTGCTACTCCTTCCACCAAAAGATTCGGTATTATGCTGGAAAACAAACTGCCGGGACCCAAGATTATTATATCTGCTTCCCGGCATGCCTTTATTACCCCCGTATAGGCCCTTGGGTTCTGGGGCAAAAGAAATATTTTCCTTATGGGACCCGGATAGCTGACAATTTTTGTCTGCCCGTGCACAACAGCCCCGTCATCGAACTCGGCTCCCAGGACAACATTTTCCAATGTAGACGGAAGGACCTTGCCTTTGATATTTAAGATATGGCTTGCTTCCAGTATGCCCTTTGCAAAACTTCCGGTAATCTCGCTCATAGCCGCTATTAATAAATTGCCAAATGAATGGCCGGAAAGGCCAGGGCTGGCTTTAAACCTGTACTGGAAAAGCTCTGAAAGGAGTGAATTGGAATCTGCAAGGGATACTATGCAGTTCCTTATATCTCCCGGAGGCAGCATATTAAAATCCTTTCTCAGCCTTCCCGAGCTCCCTCCGTCATCAGTAACAGTCACGATTGCCGTTACTTGGCCGGTCCAGTGCTTTATGCCTTCCAGCAGAGTGGAAAGCCCGGTTCCTCCCCCTATTCCTGCTACCTTAATGTTTTTTTTCATTTCTTATCCTGGTAAAAGATAAACAAACTTGATATTTTTATTTTATTATATGAGAATAAAAAAATTAACCATATAGTTAACATAATTTAATACCGGAATGCCAAGGCAAAAAAAAGGGGGGGCAATGGAGCTAATTATTACAGAAAACTATGAGCATATAAGTAAGAAGGCGGCAAATATTATAGCAGATAAGGTCAAAAAAAAGCCTGCCTGCGTTTTGGGCTTTGCCACCGGCCATACTCCTATGGGAACATATAAAGAACTTATAAGGCTGCACAAAGAAGACAACCTGGATTTTTCAAAGGTAAGAGCATTCAACCTTGATGAATATTTTGGGATATCCATGGACCTGGCTAAACCTTACCCCCAGGACCAAAGCTACCAGAGATTTATGCATGAAGAACTGTTTAAGCACATAAACATCCAAAAAGAAAATACACACATACCAAACGGGCTGACAAAAGACCCTGAAAGCTTTTGCCTGCAGTATGAGGAAGAAATAAAGAAAGCAGGCGGAATAGACCTCCAATTACTGGGGCTGGGCAGGAACGGCCACCTGGCATTCAATGAGCCCGGCTCATCCCTGGCATCAAGGACCAGGCTTAAGGCACTGGCAAAAAAAACCCTTGATGACAACTATAAAAAATTTTACCAAAAAGCAGGAATCAAAAAAGAAAAAATGCCCCGGCACGCAATAACCATGGGAGTGGGCACAATACTTGAAACCAAACATGCCCTCATGATTGTTTCCGGTAAGAGTAAGGCAAAAATTGTTGCAGATGCGATTGAAGGCTGTATAACTTCCCGCGTACCAGCATCTGCAATGCAGCTCCATCCGGGTAAAGTCACCGTTATCCTGGACAGAGATTCTGCTTCCATGCTGACATGGTCTCTTGACATGGTTCAGGATGATGTATGCTAAAAAATTTCATCTGTTTCTTCCTTGGTAAAGAAAAGCCTGCTGTATTCATCGTTTGAAAGGGAGCTTTCAGGGTTAAGTAAATATTGCTGTGCTTTTTTCCTTTCCTGGATTGCATTATTTTCCAGGCATTTAAGCTTTTCAGGGATACGTTTTTTTAAAAGCATTCCTTTTATCTCCCTGAATAGGTCTTTGCTGCCGCAAAGGTATTGCCCCTCCTCTAAAATCTTTGAAGCTACCATAAATTCAAAACTGTCAAAGCCAAGCTGTTCTTCAACCTTTGCCAGATCCTTTATGATATAATCTATTTCCTCTTTGTAGGCAGGATTCTTGATAAGGTAATATTTCTGGCTGTATACCGTATCATCAAGCTCCCTGATAACAGGACCAGGTAAATTTTTGGTAACGATTATAATGTCTAAATCAGAACCCCTGATTATTTCCCCGGTTGAAATTTCCGGCCTCGTTTCGGAATGGGCCATATTATAAACTACATCCCCGGCAATAATAAAGGCGGCCTTTTCTTCAATTTCCCCGGATTTTTTCTGTGAGGCAACTATCTGGTTTACCGTGCTTTTTGCAAGCTCAAACTTGGCTGAGCTTATCTTGTTTATGCTCTTGTGCAGGCTTTCTGCCTTCAGGTTTATGCTTTTATCATCAGATTCTAAACCTGCTACCGTATATGTAAGAAACTCCCTTAAAATGGAAGGAGAAAGCCTTGCATATCCTTCTATGTGCTTATCCAGCCTTAAAAACCTTCTACCGATAGTTTTAATGCCTATCCGTTTAGAAATATTACAGAATCTCCATACTGAAAGAGCATCAGCCCTGCTTTTTTCAATAAGCTCTTTTCCGGTTAGGGGACCCTGCTGTTTTAAAAGGTTGATTATTTCATTCATCCCGCATAAATATTAACCAAGCTTTCCCCTGACTACTTCCGCTAATCTCTTTGCAAACAACTCTGTTTGGCTGTATGTGGGCCCTTCTACCATAACCCGGCATATTGATTGGGTTCCGGAATACCTTATGAGCACCCTTCCCTTTTGTTTGAGTTCGTTTTCCACCCCTTGCACTGCCTCAGTTATTTCTGCCTGCTCCTCCAGGGGCGGCTTATGCTTGACGTCTACATTAATAGTGACTTGGGGAAATGTTTCCATAATATTATTAATCTCGGATAAAGGCTTTTTCTCTTTTTTCATCACCGCCAACAGCTGCAGTGCAGACAGGATGCCGTCCCCGGTAGTGTGATGTTCCAGGAATATTATATGCCCCGAATCCTCCCCGCCGATAACAGCGCCCGTCTTCAGCATTTTTTCCAGGACATGGCGGTCTCCCACCTTAGATTTAACCTGGCTTATGTCCAGCTTTTCCATTGCCAGCGACAACCCTATATTGCTCATAACAGTAGTAACCAGAATATTATTATTTAATCTGCCTTCAGTTTTTAGGTTTTTAGCAAATACTGCCAGGAGCTGGTCTCCGGTTACTATTTTTCCTTTTTCATCTACAACTATCAGCCTGTCCCCATCACCATCAAAGGCAAAGCCTATATCTGCTTTTTCCTCCACCACCTTCTGCGCCAGTGCTTCAGGATGCAGCGCCCCGCACCTCTCATTGATATTCTTGCCGTCAGGATCGGTGTTCATTGTAATGGTGTCTGCCCTCATTTCCTTAAACATTATAGGCACTATCCGGTATGTAGCCCCATTGGCACAGTCAAGCACAATCTTCATACCCTCAAGATTCAAGTTTTTGGGAAAAGTGTACTTTAAAAAAACTATATACCTGCCCAGGGCATCTTTTTCCCTGAAGGCTTTGCCCATATTGCCGGGGGGAGCAAGTCTATGCTCCAAAGCATCTGAAAGCACCAATTCTTCTATCTGCATTTCCTGCTCATCGGTTAATTTAAAACCTGTTTTTGAAAAAACCTTAATACCGTTATCTTCAAAAGGATTGTGGGAAGCAGATATCATAATTCCGGCATCCGCATCCAGGTTTGTAGTCAGGAAGGCAATCCCCGGTGTGGGAATAGGCCCAATCATTACCGCATCCGCACCCATAGAAGTAATGCCTGCCGCCAGTGCATTTTCAAACATGTATCCCGAGAGCCTCGTATCCTTCCCGATTATAATTCTAGGCTTATGGCTATCTTTTTTTAATATAAAAGCGACCGCCTGGCCGATCTTTATTGCCATACCGGGAGTCATGGGATACTTGTTTGAAATGCCTCTTATCCCGTCAGTGCCGAATAGCTTTGCCATGATTTATTCCCTTCCTTCGATTCCAAGATTTCTAATATAAATCTAATTTCATTTAATATCCATTAAATATAATACGGCCTATCTCTTTTTTTATAAACTGCTGCCCTATCTTTTAGAGCATCCCGTAACAGCCTGCTGCTATATTAAGTACGGTTAACATCATATTTTATTACAAATTCATATTTTAGGGCTACTTTATATCAAAAATTTCTTTGAATAAGAACCGTCCATTAACAAAACTTAATCCTTCCCGCATATGGGCAGGCAAAAAACACCGCCTTTACCTTTAAACCAGCCAACCCCTAGTATCAATTTCTCTATCCGCAAAGTTAACTGTTTCTACTTATTTTAATTTTTTAATAATGCTCTGGCAATAATAAAAGCTCAAGGTATGCTGCCCTGACCATATTAGATTCCCTTGCCATTTTAGCAGCTTTGCCGCTGCAATGGATACCATCCTGTGCTTATTTACTGCAGAATAAAAAGAAGTCGGTGCATAAATACTGTTATGTCCGGCGCTAATCCTGTATTTGTTGTCTTTTTCCTATTATATCCAACAATTTTGCCAATTTTTTAAAAATATCATAAATCTATTGAAATCCCTGCCAGCCCAGTAAAATATTAAAATATAGTGCATCCTGCTATACCAGTGATTAGATAAAGCAGCCCGGTACAAAATTACCATTGGTAATCTAAGAAAAAAGCAGCAGCACCTAAAAAAGTACCGCTGCTTAAGATAAAACACTGTATTCAAATGGCTGATTATTTCTTAAATATAATAGTCTTCTTCTTCCATACTGTTAACCTTAATATCATTAAGGTTTTCATTTATTGATTTTAGCACCTCAAGAATCTCGCCCAGTTTATCTTGTAATTGACCATTCATAGTTACCACCTTCAAAACTGTTTAATATATAAAAATTACTTAGCATGGGACAGCTTATAAACCAGCGGCTTCCCTTTAGCAACTACATGTACCAGCTTAGCTTTACATTTTTCGCATACATAAACCGAATCTCCGTCAGGGTCCTCGATAATTTCGATATCTCTGGCAAAAGCGCCGGTTATTCCTTCGTGAAATTTTCTTTTCCTGTAAAGCCAGTTTCCGCATTTAGGGCATTTTTGAAACATTAAATCCTCAAACATCTCTGCCTCCTGTTTAGTTTTATATGTAAAACAATATGTATTTGCCT
>JBNJCW010000028.1:0-23419 GCA_051744345.1 Actinomycetota bacterium | reverse complement strand
GGACCTTTATTAAAGTAAAGTCATGAGCAGATATTTTGAGGGATTTATCCCAATCTACCTGTAACCTGGGACAACAACCCTTCCAGGGCCGAATACCAGAGAAATCAGTCTGTATGCATCAATGCGACTTTAGATTGCAGATAAATAAAATTCAGTATTGTTTCCTAAGCCGGCAAATTCTTTACTGTCTTCAGGTTTCCGGTTTTTGCCGCTTTAAGCACAGGGCCCATATACTCATCAATTGTCTCAGCATTTAAAGGTACAGGCATGCTTTTTAGCTTCACTTTTAGCTGGGGATTCTTGGCAGCCTCCAGTGCTTTTTTTATGGTTTCATCGCTGAAGCCCTCCAGCTGGGCCAGGGTGGCGGGAAAGCCTATGGATTCATAGAAAGAAAGCATCGCCCCTGCTACAGCCTCTCCCAGCTTCCTTGCATCCATACCTTTACGGTATTCCATGTATTTAGAAAAGATTTCAGCTAATTTCTCAAGCTTCCGGACAATAGCCGGGGCAAAAAATACGGTATAATAGGGATTAAGTATGGCACAGGCCCTGCCGTGGGTAGCCAAATCCACCATGGAAAAACTGTTAAGGTGGGCTCCATTGGTATTTCCCAGCATTAGCGCATAACCCCCCAGATCTGTAGCCAGCCCCATAACTTTTCTGTACTCTACATTTCCAAGCTCCTTTGCCAGCAGGGGAAGCCATTTGACTATCATGGAAATAGAGGTAAGGCATATATCCTGGGCAAGATTGTCGTCTTTTGAGCCATAATAGATTTCCAGGGAATGGGAAAATCCATCCAGCGCCCCGTCAATGGTCAGGTTCCTTCCCTGGCTTTTAGTAACTGAATAATCGAAAACTGCCCGGTGGGGCACTATGCAGGGATCTGATATCAGTTTTTTCTGGCCAATATCCGTATAGGTTATTACCGCATTTTTACTCAGGTGCGATCCGGAAGCGGCATTGGTCTGCACCGCCACCAGGGGATACAGCTCTTTGGCTTCTTTATCCAGGGCTGGTCTGACCTTATCAACACCCAAAAAAGGTTCCAGGTCTTCTGTTTCCAGGACAGCTGCAATATTGGCTGCTTTGGCACAATCTATGGCAGAACCTCCGCCCACACATAATATGCAGTCGGGCTCTGCATCCTTTACAGCCATAGCCATTTCCATAACCTCATCTATGGGGGTATTGGGGGAGGGTGTGTCCAGAGTCTGTATGCATTTTATGCTGTTCTGTTTAAGGGTTGAGCTGATCTTCTCCCGTAACGGCTCCGCCCAGCTGCCTGATGATATTATAAGGAGGGTATTTTCGCCAAATTGTGCCGCATACCTGCCCGCGTCATCAAGGCAGCCTATGCCAAAACTGTAACTGTCTTTCTTGTACTCTTTCAGCAGTTTTTCAGCTTTCTTAATCTTTGTATCCATTACGGCCTCCCTTTTTAAATGCTTAAAAACAACTTTGAAATTAGTATATCCAATTTTTCCATCTGATTAAACACTGGAGATGTTTAACCTTATGCTTTATGCTCTTTATATTATTGCATAAGGTAATTATAATATTTACAATTATCAACTAATTTCGGCAATAGTGTTATTAAAAATTCTAAAAATCGCTTTAGTATCATCACTTGTAATTTTAATAGCTGTAACCATAATCCAGGTCAGGGGGAAAAAGCAGCTTGAAACCGCCATGGAAAATCTGGAGCATGAAGTTAGGGAGCTTGAGGAAGATAATCTAATAAAAGATAATCACATCAGCGAATATGAAGTCCTTATCAGCAATTTTAATTTGCTCCTGTCCACCGTTTATTATGGCTCTGCTGTTTCCACGATAGGGGGAAAGGAACAGTCATTTACCGCATTCAGCATGAACTACGGGGACAATTATTATATTATTACCGCCGGACACTGCATAGAATATAACGGCATAAAATATGAGGATTTCAAATTTAAGGCAAACAGAAGCGGCCTGTGGATATATCCCAAACTTCTTGGCTACGAAAGTGATCCTGAAAACAATAGAGATTATGCAGTATTTTACCATCCGTCAGTAAGGCTTGGACTGCTGGTTGAATCAGAAGATAAGCCGCCTAAATATGTCATAGGAAACAGCCACAACAGCATAAACATATTAAAGCAGTTTGACAGTTCAATAAAAGGAGAAAGCGGAAGCCCTATTTTAAGCTCCGGCTGCAGGCTGGTGGGAATGGTTATCAAGGATAATACCGATTTTACTCCCATATCAGTAATAACTGAAGCTATCGAGGGTTTGGAAAATGACTAAAACTTTCTTTAACCAAAAAAACTGTGCTAATATTTATATGTAGCCCAGGCGGTTTTTTAGCTTTTTAAACAGAATTTATAAAAAAAACAGAGACAGGCGGCAAGATGATAAACATAAACACAGGCTTTATAAAAATATCTGTTATTGGCGGAAGCAGGGTAGAAGCCGGCAGTAAAATATATGAAATGGCCTGCCAGGTGGGGAGAAATATAGCAAAAAAAGGTGCTGTTCTGGTCTGCGGCGGTCTTACCGGCGTAATGGAGGCTTCATGCAAGGGAGCCAAGGAGGAAGGGGGCCTTACCATCGGCATACTGCCCACCACCGATGCCTCTACCGCCAATAAATGGGTGGATATAAAGATGCCAACCGGGCTGGGCTTTGCAAGAAATGCATTGGTGGTCCTGTCTGCAGATGCGGTCATTGCCGTAGACGGAGCCGAGGGCACCCTATCTGAAATAGGTTTTGCCTTAACCTTTAAAAAACCGCTGATAGGTCTTAACACCTGGGAGATCAAGCCCTATAAAAAATTAGATACCTCTTCTATAGTTACTGCCAGCACCCCCGGGGAAGCAGTAGATATGGCCATAGACAGCATCGGCAGAAAAGCTCCCTAGCTTTTCTTAAAGCTGTCTTTTGCGCCGCATTCACATTTCCTTGGTTTGCAGCGGCTTTCTTTTTCATTACCGCACTGGCTGCATTTCCAGACAGCCATCATGGCCTCCTATTTAAATATCTTGACAAAGTTAACCTGAAGATTGGAAAGAGATGACTGGAGGTTTTCCCTTTCTTCAGCTGTTAACTCATCGTTTACAACCTTGAGCAAACAGTCAAATGCATCAACAGCCAATTTTGCGTCAGTCTCGTTTTTAAACCGGTCATTGGTCCCTACAGGCAGACCCATCTTTTTGTAAGCCAGGCTGGACAGGGACATCATCATCTGGGTTAATATATCTTTAGTGCCCAGCTTGTCTATTTCTTCCTGAAGCTGCCTTAAAACCTCTTCCTGGTCTTCCTCTTTTCCTTCCTGGCTGTAAGCATCCTGCTTCTGTTTTGCTTCCTTATCCTCACCATCACCGCTGGCGGGTTTCTTCTTTTCTTCTGCCAAGAAAATCACCTCCCATATAATTATTCAGTTTCATACTCAATTAAAGAAAAAACATCATAACCTTGCAACAGTTTTCTGGGATTTAAGAAATTAAGCTCTATTAAGAAGCAAAAACCCAGTACATTGCCTCCCCGCTGCTCTACCAGGTCCGCCTTGGCCTTTGCTGTTCCCCCGGTTGCAACCAGGTCATCAACAATCAAAATATTCTCCCCCCGTCTGATTGCATCTGTGTGCATTTCCAGAATATTTTTTCCATATTCCAGTGAATACGAAACACTGCAGATATCATAGGGTAGTTTACCTGGTTTTCTTACCGGAACAAACCCTACCTCTAATCGGTAGGCCATTGCCGCCCCAAATATAAATCCCCTGGCTTCAGCACCGAGTACGGAATCGATATTTACCCCCTTGTAATGGTCTGCCATAAGGTCTACCGAATATTTGAATGCTTTCCCGTCTTTAAGCAGTGGGGTTATATCCCTGAATACCACCCCTTTTTTAGGGAAATCTGGTATGTTTCTGATAATCTTCTTTAAATCCATAGCCTGCCTTCCTCTCTATTTTATAACTTCCTGTAATTTAATATATTCTCTTTAAGAGAGCTTATAAGGTAGCTTGCATCCAGCTTTTTAAAATCAAGCTGGGCTACTATCTCATCTATATCATATTTTTGCCCATAGCTCCAGACCTCTTTCAAGAAATTGCCTGCTTTCTGTTTAGAATGCCAACTGTATCCGAATTTCTTAACCATATACTCACTGAGCTGAGCTTCAAACATCCAGGCCCGGATATAATTGGTGCAGTAGAAGCCTTCATCCACATCTTTTAGATAATTTTCTGCCGGATACTGCATAAGGTTTGACTCAGATAGAATCCTGACGTAGTCCTTATCCCTGCCTTCTATGCCGCTTTCGCCATGCAGCTTTAATTCATACTCAAGCTTGCCGGCATACCTCCGGCAGTACCATAGTTTAAGCAGGCTGTTAAAATAGCTGAAGCGGGCTGCGGTATCCTGGCCCATCCCTGTAAAACCAGTAAGCCAACTTTTATTTTCCAGCAAATTTTCCAGTAAAAAAGCATGGCCTTCAGTAACCGCATTATCACCTAAAAACCTGAACTCAAAATCCAGGTTGGCCGAGGTATGGGCAAAATGCTGGGCATGCCCGCCTTCATGGAAGAGGGCCTCATAGTCATCCTGCCCCCCATTGGGCATGATTACCAGATAGATTTCCTGGGGTATTCCCACCGTACAGCAAAATGCCCTGGGGGACTTGTTTTTGCGTTCTTCTATATCAAGGTTTATGTTCTTCTGTTTGTAGATATCTATGCCCATCTGCTTAAGGGTTTCCGAAAAAGCATCTACAATACGTTCCTTCCTGAAATACTGGTCATATTCCCTGCCCCTTTTAAGATAAGAAAAATCACTCCTTCTTGCATGACTGAAATCCAGCCCCAGCTCACCCTTTAACAGCCGGCCAAAATTATCTTCATAAACGTCCTGAGTCTGGCTGAGCAGTTCCTTCATATCTGAAAATATGACATTGAAGTCCTGGCCTTTGAGGTAAGAAAATAGGCGGCTGTAGCTGTCAAAACCCAGTAGTTTGGCCTCCCGGTGTAAATTGGTCCAGTATTTAACCAGCATCGGGTTCAGTATATCAGCAATCTTTTCATTCCTTAAATCCTCTATCCGGTCTCTTTTACCCTTATCCGGCTCATTGGAAACAAGTATCTCCAGATACCTTAAAGGTACAGTTCTGCCATCAACCTCTACCCTGCAGCCGGCTTCACGGTTGGCTATCTCTTCCTTTAACTTTTGTACATTTTTTTCCAAAAAATTCTCTGCACAGAATTTCAAAAGATAGGAATGTTTTTTCCGGTCACAGTCTTTTGATATTTTTCGGACAAAATAATCTATATTCTGCCTGCTAAACAGCCACTGATTAGAAGAATATATTGTTTCTACCTCCAGGTTTTTCTTCTTTCCTGAAAAATGCAGGTAGTATTCCCTGTCCATG
This sequence comes from Actinomycetota bacterium, assembly GCA_051744345.1. Lineage (GTDB taxonomy): Bacteria > Actinomycetota > Humimicrobiia > Humimicrobiales > Humimicrobiaceae > Halolacustris. Next base: position 18,013 of record JBNJCW010000028.1, on the reverse strand, counting down.
GATGAGAGAAAATCCTCAGCGCTCCGCCTGTATTTTGCGATATCCAGGTTAACCAATGTTTTCCTTTACTGCATCCATTATATTGTCTTTTCCAAAACCGTAGGCCTCAATAAGCTCTTCTGCTGTTCCCGAGGCACCAAACTTGTCAGCTACCCCCAGCCTTATAACTTTTGCCGGGCTGGCTTCAGACAGAGCTTCACATACCGCACTGCCCAGGCCCCCAATTATATTGTGGTCCTCAACAGTTATAACCAGGCCTGTTTTCTGCGCGCTTTCAGCCAGCAGTGCGGAGTCAATGGGCTTGATGGATGACATGTTTATAAGGTCAACTTCTATTCCCTCCTGCTCCAGCTGCTGGGCTGCTTTCATGGCAATATGGGTGGTAAACCCGGCAGCGACAATGGTAGCGGCGTCCCCCTGGTAGATTTTTACCCCCTTGCCCAGCTGGAACCGGTAATTATGGTTGAATATAACCGGTGCCGAGCCACGGCAAAGCCTTACATAACAGGGGCCGTCAATTTTAAGTATCTCCTCTAAAACCCTCTCGGTCTCGGTAGCGTCCGCCGGGGATATAACCGCTATATTGGGTATTGATCTCATTATGGCCACATCTTCTATTGCCTGATGGGTAGCCCCGTCTTCCCCCACAGTGATTCCGGTATGGGTAGCGCATATCTTTACATTAAGCCTGGGATATGCAACCGAGATGCTCACCTGGTCTGCAGCCCTTTTGGAAGCAAAGACGCCAAAGGTTGAAGCAAAGGGGATCTTTCCCATGGTGGCCAGACCTGCTGCCGCACTCATCATATTGGCCTCGGCAATACCAAAATTAAAAAACCGGTGGGGAAATTTTTCTGCAAAAACACTGGTTTTGGTAGATTTGGAAAGGTCACAATCAAGCACCACTATATCTTCATTTATCTTGCCCAGTTCTGCCAGTTTTTTCCCGTAAGCTGCCCTGGTAGCAATCTTTGTGTCTTCGGTGGCCAGCATCTCTTTTATGTTATCAGCAATCATAGAAACTCCTTTAGATTAATTTTTTAATCGGTTTTAAAGCTATGCAGGCATTTTACGGCTGCCTCTTTTTCTTCCTGGGTAGGAGCCTGACCATGCCAGTCGCATACGCCTTCCATGAAATCAACGCCCTTTCCCTTAACTGTATCCGCAATAATGGCTACCGGTCCACCGGTAAAGCCTGCCGCCTCTTTGATAGAGCCTTCGATCTGGTCAAAATCATGGCCGTCTATGCTAAGGACCTTCCAGCCAAAAGCCTTCCATTTGTCCCCAAGAGGCTCACTGTTCATAACATCCCTGGTAAAGCCGTCAATCTGCAGGCCGTTCCTGTCCACAATGGCAGTAAGGTTATCCAGGCCGTAATGGGCGGCCGCCATTGCCGCTTCCCATATCTGGCCTTCCCCGCACTCTCCGTCACCCAGTACCGCAAATACCTTGATGCCCAGCTTGTCCAGCTTGGCCCCCAGTGCCATGCCTACAGCGCAGGAAAGGCCCTGGCCGAGAGACCCGGTGCTTATTTCCACTCCCGGGGTTTTATTCATATCAGGATGGCCCTGGAGTATGCTGCCATATTTCCTCAAGGTTTTAAGGTGTGATTTGTCAAAATAACCCTTTTCAGCAAGCGCTGCATACAGAACCGGGCAGGCATGCCCTTTGGAAAGCACCAACCTGTCCCTGTCTTTTTTATGGGGGTTTTTGGGATCGATATTCAGTATTTGTCCGAAATAAAGGTAGGCAAATACATCTGCCATCGACAGGGCGCCTCCGGGATGTCCTGAACCTGCCAGGCATAACATATCTATGATATCTGTGCGCAGGGTGGTGGCTATTTCCTGTAATTGTTTTTTCTTTTTTTCTTCCATACGGGTTCCTTTCTTCTTTTGCCTAAAACTAACTCATAATTATATTAAAAATAATGCTTTTTAAAAAGTTTGTAATAATATATCTGCACTAGTAAAATGAAAAGAAACATAATTAAGGGGAAAATAATGGACAGGCAGGATTTATATAAAAATATTCTGGTAATCGGCGGTAATGTGGCAGGCCTGGCCGCAGCCAGCCAGGCCAAGAGGGTTAACCCGGATGCGGAGTTAACCGTACTGGAATCCGGAAAGTACATATCTTACGGCTCCTGCGGCCTCCCCTATTATATTACCGGACAAATAAAGGAATTTGATGATATCTTTGCCTATCCCCCTGATTTTTTTGAAAAGAAGAGGAATATAAAGGTACTGCTGGACCACAGGGTAACCGGCCTGGATACCCCCAGCAAGCAGGTAATAGTAAACAGCCAAAAGAAAATAGGCTATGACCGGCTTATCATCTGCAGCGGAGCATCTCCCAGGCCCCTGGATATCCCGGGAGCCGGCTCGCAGAATGTTTTCAATTTCTGGAATGTAGCAGATACGGTAAAAGTTAAAGACTTTATTTTAAGCCGCAATCCCCAAAAGGCGGTTGTCGTGGGTGCAGGTTCGGTAGGCCTGCTTATGGCCGAAGCATTCAGCACCCTGGGAATAGATGTAACCATGGTTGAGCTTTCAGGGAAAATACTTAATGAATACGAAGACGAGATCAGCAATATAGTGTATAAAACACTGGCTTTAAAAGGCATCGATGTAGTGCTTTCGGCTATGGTAACCTCTTTTGTTTCCGGAAAAAACAATACGGTAAGCTCGGTATTGGTAAACAGGGGTTCAGAAACGGTAGAAACAGATACAGACATGGTCCTCCTTTCAGCAGGGGTAAAACCAAATACGGATTTCATTGCCGGCTCCTCAATTGAGCTGGACCCTAACGGAGCCGTAAAAGTAGCGGGAAACCTGCAGACATCCCGTATCAATATCTTTGCCGCCGGCGACTGTGCCACGGTTAAGAACCTGGTAACAGGGAAAAACGACCATATACCTACAGCCAACAATGCAGCCAAGACAGGGAGGATAGCAGGAGCAAATGCTGCCGGAGCCAATATTTCTTTTAAGGGCTCAGTTAAAACAAAGGTAGATAAATTTTTTGGATTAGAGATTGCTAAAACAGGCATAGACACATCTGAAGCCAGGACACTGGGTTTTGAGCCGTTAAAAATTTCTGGGAGCTACCCCTCTCATGTAAAGGCTGTAGGGGGTACCGAAACCATAACCACAACCTTAACCGTGGACCCAAAGACAAGGAGGATTCTTGGAGCCCAGATGGTAGGCAGGGACTGCATAAGCAAAAGGATAGATATTTTTGCGGCAGCGCTTACTGCGGAAATGAGCGTGGATGATGTATATATGTTTGATTTAAGCTATGCACCCAAGGTATCTACTGTATGGGATCCGGTAAACAAGATCGCGGGCAAAGCGGTTCTTGAGCTTGACCGGAAAAGGTTTTAGAACAGGCCTTCCTGGCCTGTGCCCTTCCCTTTTGCCTTGCTGTTTTCCTGCGGAGAATAATCTGCATTATCAAGCCTCCTCAAAAGGACAGACCTTTCAAAACCCTTTACAAATTGGGACCAGTCCGAATCATCGTTTCCCTCTTCCAGCAGAAGGTTATAGGCTGCTACCTCGGCATCCATATAATCTACATGGTGCACAATGAATGCTTCCATAATCTTGGGCCGTTTCGGTGAGCCAAACTCCTTGTAGCCATGGTGGGAGATGATTATATGTAGAACCCTTTCCCTCAAGTCATCGGGGAAACCTTTAATTTCTCCAATCTTTTCCAGAACCCAGCTGTAGCCCATGCTTATGTGGCCTAAAAGCTTGCCCTGGTCAGTAACCTTTATAATTACCCCCACCTCATACTCCTTTATCTTGCCAATATCATGAAGCAGGGCTCCGGCTATAAGAAGGTCCCTGTTTGTATTCTCATACACCCCGGCAACCATATCGCAGACCCTGCATACTGAAAGGGTATGCTCCAAAAGCCCTCCCCTGTATGCATGATGGTACTGGACAGCTGCTGTAGCCGTGCAGAAATCCCTGGCAAATTTTCTTTCCTTAAAAAATACCTCTAACAGCTGTCTGAGGTGCCTGTTTTTAACAGAATCTATAATGGACTCTATCTCTGAAAACATGCTGGCGATATCTTTTCCGGTTGTCCTTATAAAGTCGGAGTACTCTATTGCGCTTTCATCAGCTATTTTCTCCAGGTACTCTACGGTAAGCTGCTTTGAGTCCCTGTACTGGCTGACATTGCCTTTAACTGAGATAAAATCCCCTTCTTCAAATTCCGGCATGCGGCTGAAAACCTCGGTCCAGATAACTCCCTGTATATGCCCGCCCTTATCCTGCAGGGTGATCAGGCAGAAATCATCGCCGTTTTTCTTCTTTTTTACCATTTTCCTGCTGACCGCAAAAATAGAGTTTACCGGTTTACCTACTTCCAGGTCAACAACAAACTGTTTTTTCTCATTCCTCATATCTTTTTATCAATATTCCACTTCTTAAAATAATCAATCTTGCTGTAGTCTGTCATGTCATAGTGTACAGGAGTTATGGAGATATAGCCATTTTTAATAGCACAATAATCATCATTTTCGTTCTTATCACACTCCCCAAATTCTCCATCCATCCAGTAATATTCCCTGCCTCTGGGATCTATTCGTTTGATAAAATAATCGTTAAATTTAGCAGTACTCTGACAGGTAACCCTTACTCCCTTTATCCGGTTTTCAGGCAGGTCAGGAAGATTGATATTAAGCAAGGTTTTTTTGGGCAGACCCCCTTCAGATATTATCTTTTTTGCCATTTTTTTTGCAAACCTTGCCGCAAAGCCGTAATCAGGATCTTTAATATTATCTATGGACACCGCCATTGAAGGTATGTCGTAAACCGTCCCTTCGGTGGCAGCAGAAACAGTACCCGAATAGATTACATTTTCTCCCACATTTGCGCCCTTGTTTATGCCGGATATAACCAGCTCAGGTTTCCTCTCCAGCATGGCCTTTACCGCCAGCTTTACGCAATCAGCGGGCGTGCCGTCCACAGCATAGCCAAAAAATTGCCCGTCCCGCATCTCTTTCCATACCGGAATCGGATTAAAAACAGTGATTGCATGCCCCACAGCGCTCCTTTCCTTGTCCGGGGCAATCACCTTTACCTCGAATGATTTCTCCGCTGAGAGCTCCCTGTAAAGGCTGTACAGGCCTTCTGACTCTATGCCGTCATCATTGGTAAGGAGTATAGTCTTTTTTTCCATAGTTTTGGCCACCTAGAATTTAATCATTAATTTTAAACAAAATATGGTTTTTAAGCAAAAGAGATTATAGGGGTGTTTTAGGGGTAAAATACAATTAAATAAATGGCATTAAAAGAGGGTATAAAGGTTAAAATTTTTTAAAAAGACAGCCAAAGGGGCAGGCATACCTGCCCCTTTGATTAACTACTTTTTTAATAAGCCGGCTGACCTGTCGTTTCTTCTATCTCTGCAGCAATTTCTTCAAGATTATCAGGCGTTACCAACTTAACCGGTGCAGGAACTACTTCATCTTCATACTCTGCGCCGTTCTCAATTATCTCTTTCAGTATCTCCACGCTTCTGTAACCTATAACATAAGGCTGCTGAAGTATAGTGGCAGCAAGTATACCATCCTCAATGGCCTGGAGTTCCTCAGGATCGCCATTATACCCTATCACAGGTATATCGGCTCCTGCTGCCTCTACTGCCTGGGCAGCCCCTACAGCCTCTCGGCCGCTGGTAAAGAATGCACCCATTATGTCCGATGCTGCAGACATAATCTGCTGCATGGTATCATAGCCGCCTTCAGCACTGGGTGGATCTACTATTATCTCTGAAGCTATCTCATAGCCCAGTTCAGCAGATTTATCCCTGAAACCTTCGCCTCTCTCCCTGGCATAGGTCCACTGGGGCTGAAGATTTCCCAGTCCAAGCTTCATGGTATTGTCAGGATTATCCATTAGAAGCTCATGCAGGTACTCTGCTGCCAGTTCCCCTCCGTTATAGTTGTCAGAGATTATGAGGGCATTTACAGGCCCGGATTTTCCTATATCAGCACAAACTACAGGTATTCCTGCGTCTCTAGCATCTTGAACCGCAGGACCGATTGCGCCAGGATCAACAGGAGTAATAGAAATACCATCTACTCCCTGCCCAACCAGGCTGTTAATATCCTGAACCATCTTGGTTTCATCGCTATTTTGGTCTATCATTATGTATTCATAACCAAAATCCTCACATGCGTCCCTTACACCCTTTTCAACATTCTGGAAGAATGTAAATTCCATTGTCCACAGGGAAAAACCGATGGTTATAGGTTCTTCAGCCGGTTCTTCTGCCGGTTCTTCAGCTGGTTCTTCAGCTGGTTCTTCTACTTCCTCTGCAACCTGTTCTGCCTGTGCGCAACCTGCCAGAGAGAATACTGAAACAAGCGCTATTGACATAAGCGCTATTAGTAAGATTTTTAATTTACTCATCTTGATTTACCTCCCTTTATATTAGCTAATTTCAAAATACAGTTAATCCCTTCACCTCCTTGATTCTCTTGGTTATTCTATTCAGTATGGCCTAAAAGGGTATACCTAATCCTGTTTAGGGCCACTGCAAATATTAAAACCAGGCCCGTAGCCACGTTTTGCCAGTACGAGTCAACCTGCATCAATCCCAGGCCGTTCTTTAAAGCAGTTATTATAATAGCTGCTATAAAAAGTCCGCCCAGGCTCCCATTTCCTCCGCCCAGCAGCGTCCCCCCTAAAACAACCGCAGTTATAACCTGAAACTCATAACCCTGGCCGAGCATACCCGGATTTGCGCTTCCCAGGTTAGCGGTAACAACCACTGAAGATATGCCCACAAAAAAGCCAACCAGGGTAAATACAATTATCCTTACGCTATCCACATTAATCCCTGACAACCTGGCTGCCTTTCTGTTGGTGCCCACCGCCACTATATAGCGGCCGAACGGTGATCTCCTCAGTAACAGGTATCCCCCTGCATAACATAGTAACATAAGCAGTATGGCAAAGGGAAAACCAAATACCTTGCCGTTGCCTATATATATCCAGAATCTGTCCTGGATATATACTGGGGTATTTTCTGTGTATAAAAAAGCCAGGGCCCTGAATATATACAGCATTCCCAGGGTGGTAATGAATGCAGGTATCCTTAGTTTAGTTATAAATATACCATTTATAAATCCCAGCAGACTGGCAATAATTATGGTTGAAAGGACCCCGCCTACACCCCCAATTACCGGGATAAATGAAGAGCCTAATATCCCTACCAGGCCCAGCATGGAACCTACTGAAATATCAAAGTCGCCGGACATTATGCAGAAAGCCATCCCTATAGCCCCAATACCTACAAAAGATGAAAATTTCAGTACGCTGATAAGATTATAGGAGGTCCTGAAGCTGGGAACCGTAGAAGAAAAAATGGCCAGGATGATTATAAGGATAAACAATAAACCAAAGTTCTCCCATTGCTGGGCAATTCTTACTTTTAATTTTCTGCTTGTAGTTATTCCTTCCATATCTTTTCCTTTACCTATACCTTTATTCCTTTAGCCCGTGCCTTTTCAAGATACCTGGTCCTCACCCCATCTATGAACAGAGCCAATATAAGCACTATTCCCACCGAAAGCATCTGGTAGAATATCTGTACTTTGAGAAGGTTGAGCCCATAGTAGATCATGGAAATAAATATGCCTGCAAAAAGGGTCCCCCACATATTTCCCCTTCCTCCTGCCAGGCTTGTGCCTCCCAGTATGGTAACCGTAATGGCAACCAGCTCAAACCCGGGAGACATGGTGGGAATGCCAATCAGGGTCTGTGAGGTCCTGATGGTGCCAGCTATGCCTGCTGTAAACGCCACCAGGGTAAAAACAAAAATCTTTACCATATCCACATTGAGCCCCGACATCCTGGCTGCACTCTCATTTGAGCCTACAGCACTTACATATCTGCCCACTGGTGTGTGGTATAAAAGAAAAAACATGATTGCAAACAGGACAACCATTATTACTATGGGAAAAGGGATGCCAAATAAAAATCCTGTGCCAATATAGGAGAACCTGCTGGCACTTATGACTATCTGCCTGCCCCCCGCTACCAGCAGAGAGACCCCCCTTATGATGGTCATCATAGCTAGGGTGGTGATAAGCGGATTTACATTTAGTTTGGTTATAATAAGGCCGTTAAAAAGGCCTACGGTAGAAGCAACTATGATAGAAACGAGTATGGCCAGGGGTATTCCCATCAGAGGTATAAGTATTGACAGAAAAACACTGGTAAGCCCCATTACCGCAGCCACCGACAGGTCAAAACCTCCGCTGGTAATGGCAAAGGTCATGCCAAAACCAACAATAGCCCCATAAGTTCCCTGGGCAATTATATTAAGAATGGTGCTTCTTTGAAGGAAATTAGGGCTGGCAATAGCTAAAAATATGCTCCCGGCAATTATGAATATAAATACCCCGAACCTTTCATAAAGCTTTAAAAGTTTTACCATGATAAAATCCTCTACTGTTGGATTGATTCAGTTACCTTATCTATCTTCTGGCCAATCTGTGCGGACACCAGTTTTTCTTCATCCATGTTTTTCCTGTCAAATTTGGCAGCAATCTCGCCTTTATAAAGAACAATACACCTGTCAGGCAGATTAACCAGCTCCGGCAGCTCAGAGGAAGTCATAAGAATGGATATTCCCCTGTCTGCAAGTTCCCTCATAATCTTATGTATTTCAGCTTTGGCTCCCACATCCACTCCCCTGGTAGGTTCCAGCAGTATGAGGACCTTGCAGTCAGTTACCAGAGTCCTGCCAATTATTACCTTCTGCTGGTTACCGCCGCTTAGATAGATTATCTTCTGGTTATAATTTGAAAATTTTATATCCAGTCTTTCTTTCATCCGGTCAAATACTTCGGTTTCTTTGCTCCCCTTTATAAACAATCCCTTTAGGAAGGTCAGGGTTTTAATAATTATTATGCTTATATTATGAAGTACAGACATATCATGCAGAAGCCCTTCATTCTTCCTGTCTTCAGTTACAAAGCCTATCCCCAGCTTTATAGCATCCCTTGGCTGGCTTATATCCACTTGCTTGCCGTCAAAGTAAAGCTTTCCGCTTTTTTTGGGTATGGCTCCATAGATAGACCTTAGCAGGTGGTGTGAGCCCGAGCCAAGGATGCCGGCTATGGACAGTATTTCACCTTTATAGAGCTTAAAGCTTACATTGTCTATATAATTAGCCACAGAGTAGTCTTTGACTTCCAGGATCGCCTCTTTTTCCTTTTTTCCTTCCCTGCTCTGGACAAAGTATTCTTTTACTACCTTTCCCACCATCATCTCTATTACTTCACCTTCATCAGTCTCAGCCGTATTCCTGGTTCCGATTTTTTTCCCATCCCTTAAAACCGTAATCCTGTCGGATAGCTCAAACGCTTCTTCCAGCCTGTGGGATATATAGATTATGGACACACCTTGGTCTTTTAACTTCTTGATTATCTCAAATAGTTTCTTTACTTCCTTGCCGGTCAAGGTAGCTGTGGGCTCATCCATTATGATTAGTTTGGATTTAAAAGATAAGGCTTTAGCAATTTCAACCATCTGCCTTTCAGCTACAGATATATCTGAAATATACCTTCTGGGATCAATATCTACATCCAGTTCATCAAGGATCTTCTTGGCATCAGCATTTATCTTTCTCCAGTTCATGAACATTCCCAATGCCTTTGGTTCCCTGCTTATGAATATATTTTCTGCAACGCTGAGATCGGGGATGAGGTTAAATTCCTGATAGATAACTGAAATTCCCCGTTTCTGTGATTCGTGGGTAGAGTTGAAAACAATTTTCCTGCCGTCAAAGACAATTTCACCCCTGTCCGGCTTATACACGCCGCCAAGCATTTTTATAAGTGTGGATTTTCCGGCACCATTCTCCCCGACCAGTGCATGGATTTCTCCTGCCTTTATATCAAAATCTACATTATCTATAGCTAATACACCGGGAAAGGTCTTGGTTACATTTCTTATGTCACACACAACTCCGTTGTTCATTTTTCCCTTGAGATGGTTCTGATGTAGATGTTAGATTATAATAAAAACGTTTTTTTGTCAATTATTTTATTTAGTTATTTTTATGGTTATTACCCTTTCAGACCAGGGTGGTTTTGATGCCCATGCTCTTTATTTTTTCCAGTATATCCTGGTCAAGGCCTTTGTCCGTTATGATTTCGTCCACCGCATCAAGGCCTGCCACGTTTATATAGGAATAACGGCCAAACTTTGAGCTGTCACAGAGAAGAATGACTTCTCTGGCACTATCTATCACAGATTTTGCTATCTCTGAATCATACTCTGTACCTGAAGATATACCCTTATCCAAGGATACCGCTACTGCACTCACAAATGCTTTATCTACATTAATCTTTTTAAAAAAATTAACTGCATGAGGGCCCACAAACATATTGGATACAGGTCTTATGGTCCCTCCGCATGTACTTATTTCAAAGTCCTGCCTTTGGGCGTAGGCTTTCCAGAGTTCTATAGCAATAGGCAACCCCGCTGTGGATATTTTTAAATTTTTAAAAGGAGAAAGATAACTTACCAGTGAAAGACAAGTAGTCCCTGATTCTATTATTATAGAATCCCCATCTTTTATTCTCTTAGCTGCTTCCTTTGCTATTTTATTTTTTTCATCTCTATGAATTTTTATCTGCTCATTGAATGCCGGCTCGGGTGTCAATGTATCTTTATATATTGCACCCCCATGTACTTTTGAGAGGAATCCTTCTTCTTCCAAGCGAGCCAGGTCCCTTCTTACTGTAATGGGGGATATGCCAAAATGCTCACTAAGACGCTCTACGCTTACCATTTTCTCCATCTGGATGAGCTTCTTCATCTCTATTATTCTTTTTTCGGGCAGTCTCATAGCTATCACCTAATCTGCTTTAACACTTCCTGGGTAATCTTTTCAACCAGCCCTTCATTTACATCGCTGCTCTTATTGCCGTATACGGTCTTTTGGCCGAAGGCATCCTCATAGACATAACCGGGGCTGCATACCTCTTTGGATTTGTCTATGGTGGCAAAGTCAGCCTTGGTAAACTGCTGGTGTATGGAAAAGTCAGCATCGGGGTTAGACCCGAACATGGCCTGTCGGTATATGAGTATCTTGGCGCAGTTGTTGGCTACCTCGGTATAGAGGAAGGCATCGTTTAGGGTGGCTCCGGCAGCAAAGGTACCGTGGAAGGGTATGCCGCATATAAGGGGACATCCGGGATCTATTTGCCTTCGCCTCTTAAAGTTTTCCACCACCCTCTGGCCCTGCTCAGGAGAAGCGGGGATTGATTCCTCTATATTGGTAACCGGCTGGTTACCCAGTACCGCTCTGGTGCCTTCGCTTACTGCGGGAAGATCCATATGGGCGGCACCAAAGGCCATGAGGAATATGGGGTGGGCATGTATTACCGCCCCTACATCGGGAAAGTTCTGGTATATGTAGTAGTGGGTGGAGGCTTCCCTGGTAATGCTGTCGGTATCCCCTTCTAAGGGGACCTTGCAGAGGTCAGTTACTATGATAGAGTCCTCCTCTATCTCCCACTGGTTATCATGTCCTGCCCTACGGGGGCTTACGTATACCTTACCTCCCACCCTTACCGAAATGTTTCCTCCTGAGGAGTCGGTAAGCTCCCGGTCAAAGAGCAGTTTTCCTATTTTACATATTGATTTTCTTACGTCTCTTACATCTACCATGGCTCTCCTTTTAAAAATATTTATTAGCTAGTTTCATATATTAAGCCTTTTAAACTGCTTTTACAAACCCTCCGGCAGCCGGATAATATTATCCCTCTAAATATACTTCAAATAAACCAAACCGCTGTAGAAAATTGACATAGTTTCCTGATATGGTTTTTTCATGTTCGTATCCTGCAGCCGCTCTTAACCAAAAACATCATTTAAGGTCCTGTTATATTTTTCCAGTATCTCATCAGCCTGATCTTTTGTAGTGATAAGAGGAGGCTTTATTTTAAGCACCGCTTTACCTTCGCCTGTGCCCCCTACGCCAAATATAATGCCATTGGAAAATCCAGTTTCCCTCATCCTGCTGCATCCCCCGTAATCAGGCTCCCTGCTGTCAGGGTCAGTTACAAATTCAATACCTATATGAAAGCCTACAGCCCTTACATCACCCATCTGTGGCCAGTCTTTTTTTAGCATGTTAAGTTCTTGTTTTAAATAGCTGCCAACTGCACGCACATTGTCCAGGATATTGTCCCTTTCCATAATCTCTATCTGCTTTAAGGCCGCTACCTGGGATACCTGGTTGTTGCCAAAGGTATGCAGGTCGATGCCGTCCATCTTTACTCCTTCTATATCATCAGATATGACCACCGCATTAATAGGGTATCCTGAACCCATGGATTTTCCCAGCACCATGATATCGGGGGTTATCCCGTAGTGGTTTGCCGCACTCCAGTCTCCAAGCCTTCCAAAAGCGGTCTGTATGCAGTCCCATATGAGGATGATATTGTTCTTGGTGCATATATCCCTTACTCCCTGAAGGTAATTTTTAGAAAATATTATCTGGCCTCCTGAAGCCTGAAGCGGCTCCATAACCATTGCAGCTACCGGACCGGTAGAGCCGTATTTTATCTGCATTTCAAGCTCATTGAGGCTTCTCCTGTCCACTTCATCTGCATCATCTTTTTTGCATACCTCAAAATATGGGCGGTAGTAATAAGGGGCAGGCACCCTTATGAAGTTCTGGGAAAAATGGGCCAGGGTTGCTCCTCCCTTATATTTGCCGCCAGCCTTTGTACTGGTATGGGATGCGCCGTTACTCATAAATGAGGTGCCGTGATACCCTCCGTATAGGGATATGAAGTTATGTGCCTGGGGCCGGTTAATGATAGCTATCTTAAGCGCAGCCTCAATAGAAACACCTCCTCCAATGGTAAAGAGCACCCTGTTCATCTTCTGTGGAAATATTTCTGCAATCTTTTTCGCCAGAAGATAACGGGGTACGGTATAGAATCCGGTATGGAAATGATTGGATATCTCTATCTGCTCTCTTACCGCCTGATTTATTTCCGGGTGAGAATAACCAAGGTGAAGTGCCCAGGACTGGGAGGTACAATCCAGGTATTTTCTGCCTTCTATATCATACACATATATATTTTCACCATTTACCAGGTTTACTCCTGGAGTTCCTCCGCCCAGCATTAGATAAGGCTCATATTCCGGGATATCTTCCTTTTTAAAGTCCATAATTTTTTTGATTACCGAGTCCATATTGCTACTCCTTGAATATTCTTGGCCATTAATGATTATTTATTAATTATAATGTACTTTAATTTGGTGTCAAACAATTTTATCCTACTTTCCAATCAAGAAGATTTATCAAGAGCTTACAACCAGAAAAAATTTTATGATATTAATATGCGGGCAGACTGATTCCAGGAATAACAGAGTCAGATAAATGGAAATTTACTAATGCAAACAGGGTCATGGCCATATCCGTATTCTAATTTTCTGCTCTAAATTACTGCATATATAATCAGACTCATAACCCTGCTAATAACCTATTTGTTTAAACCTAACCTTCCACCGCCTTTACAAACTCCTTAGCGGCAGAAGAGGCATCATCTGCATATATCTCTATGCCGTACCGGTCGGCAAAGTCCCTGCTTACGGGAGCTCCTCCTACAGCCAGTATTACCTTATCCCTAAGACCTGCCTCCTCTATTGCCTTTATATGCTCCGGGATGTTGGCAAGTGTTGTGGTAAGTAGCCCTGAGAAGGCCACTATGTTAGGATTGTGCTTTTTTATGGCCTCCACAAACTTTGGATAGTCTACATCTATGCCCAGATCTACTACCTTAAACCCCTGGCCTTCTGCCATGGTAATAACCAGGTTCTTTCCTATGTCATGGAGGTCTCCCTTCACGGTGCCTATTGCTACCGTTCCCCGGGAGATTCCTTCCCCCTCCTCTTTTAGCAGAGGCTTTAAGACAGTCATAGCCTCCTTCATGGTTTTTGCTGCTAAGAGCATATCGGGCATATAAAGCTCTCCGGTACCGAACTTATCCCCTACCTCTACCATGGCGGGAGCCAGGGCGGTATGTATAATCTTCTGGGCCTCTATGCCCTCATCCACTGCTTTTTTTACAAGCTCCTTTATGGCCGAGTGGTTTCCTTCGGCGGTGGTTTTGTATATATCATCTAAAATTGCCATATTCTTATCCTTTCCTGTCGTATTTTCCGTATTTGTGTATGGAGTTAAAGTAGGCTACTACATTCTCATGCGGTATGTAGTTTACAAGGGAGTGGCTAGAGGTAGCCACATATCCGTATCCGGGTTTAAGTGCCTCCATGTGTTTTTTTACATCCGCTTCTACATCGGCCGGTGTCCCTTTGGAGAGGGGAAACTCTATGTCCATGTTTCCTGAAAGGCACAGCCTGTCCCCGTAGCGGGCCTTATAGTCAGCATAGTCTACCCCGTAGGGGTCCAGGGGATTGAGGCAGTCCAGTCCCATATCTATAAGGTCCTCTACCACATCGTCCACCTTGCCGTCTGAGTGAAACATTACAGGTATCCCTGCTTCTAGTGCCGGCTCCATAATCCTTGCCATCCTGGGCACCCATATCTCTTTCATTATCTTGGGAGGTATAAAGAGCCCGGTCTTAAAGGCTATATCATCAGCAGGGAAAAGAAAGTCCACCCCTGCATCCACTACTGCCTTAGAGAGCTTTACAAAGTGCTCGGTGGAAACCTCCAGCATCTCCTCTACCAGTGGCCTGTCCTCATATACCATCATCATAAAGTCGTTCATCCCTATCACAAACTCATAAAGTGTCTGCATAATGCAGCCGAAAAGGCATGATACTCCTACCTTGGAGCCTCTTTTTTTAATGGTTTCCTTATACTCTTTTACATATTTTACCGTATTCTCTATCTGGGTATCTGAGTCCAGGGTAAGAGCCTTAAAATCTTTCTTATCCCTTACCGATCGGTCCGATACCTGCACCAGCTTGCCCTCAGGATTTTCCTTCTTAAAAGGGGTCCACAAGCCCCCCTCAAAGAGCATGGCATCCTGGCCTATCATATTACAGAGGTCAATAAAGTCATCAGGATACATGGGCCTTGCCGCTTCATTGCCCGCCCCCTTGGCGGGATCCCCGCCATAAGCCAGGCTGTTTCCGGCATATTTTCCCAGAAACTTCTCAATATGGCCATCCTCTATAAGTATCTCAAAATTGGGTACCCGGTCTACCGGCTCCCGCTTAAAAGCTGCCAATAGCCTACTCTTGTCCGGCTCCCCTTCATAGGGAAGAAGTTTTTTTGTCTCTATCAATTTTTTCCTCCTTGTATTTTTCCAATTATCTCTTATCTGATATTAAATAACCTTCCGGCATTTAATCCAAATATGTTTCTTTTATCATTTTCTCCGATATTTGCCTCTTCAATCCACAAAAGATGATACCTTATATCAGACCAGGGCATATCCGTGCCGAACAGGATACGTTCAGAACCAGCCTTTTTAACGTATTTTTCCAGCAGTCCGGGCACAAATATATCTCCTGCAAAATCTACATAGATATTTTCATTATCCTTTAATATATCCATAACCCTGTAAAGATATTCTCCCCTGCCTCCCCCGTGGGCAAGTATCAGTTTGATGTTTTTGTATTTTCTGGCTATAGGTTCAAAAAAGAAAGGGTCTGAATATTTCTGGTCCCGGTTGGCAACATCCGGATTCCAGCTATGGGTTAAAACCACCAGGCCGTTTTGATCCGCATACTCCCAGAACTTCTTATACCTTTCATTATGGGGATAGCATTTATGCCAGGAGGGATGTATCTTTATCCCCGTAAACCTCTCCCTGCCAATGTTTTGACTGATAATATCCATACTGAAATCACAGAAATTAGGGTTAAACACCACATAAGCATAAAGTTTATCGCTTTTTCCCAATGCCTCCAAAGTCTTTTTCCATCCAAAGCTAAGGCTGCAAAGGGCAGCATGATGGGAAAAAACAGCATACTTTAAGCTGTATTTTTCAATCAATTCCATAATATATGTGTCTGCTTTCCCCGCAACATTCATGTATCCCAGAACACCCAGGTGCAGGTGGCTGTCTACTATTTCATATTTCTGTAAAATTTCTTCAAGCTTTGAGTCCATACTGATCTAAACCTGACCTACCTCAATATTTGAAATTAACCTTTTTATATTGCCTCCGGCAACAGCCTCTTTTCCATCCTTGCTTATGCCAGCCTCCATAATCCTTCTGGCACCCATGCTTATCTGCTGATAGGGGTAATAGGAGTCAAACAAAAGCCTGTCTTTACCCAGTACATCCACCAGGCTTTCTATCTGGCCCACCCCGTAAAGGTTATGGGTGGTTACATAGACATTGGCAAAAGGCTTCATAAGGCTCAAAAAATAGCTGCTATAAAGGAGGCATTTTGCCCCCTGGCCATCTATAATCAGAGGCATATTTTTAAATCTCTCTGCAATTTCAGCCAGGCTATCCCACTGGATAGCCTTATTTGCGGTTATGTCAATCTCATCTAAGCCAATCATTACCGGAAACCTATAATAATCAAGCACCTTGTAAAAGGGGGCCATAAGCCTGGCTCCAAAAGGGTATTTATTCGATTTGGGAAAAAGTTTAACCACCCTGAATCCCTGGCCAAACCTCTGCCTTAAACCCTCTTTGAAAAGGCCGGGTTCTGAGAAATACTCCTGTTCAAAAAGCATGGCACCAAATATATTTTCCCCTGCTTCCTTTATTTTCTGGGCCAAAAGATCATTGCCTTCCCTGGGCCAGTAGAAAAGCGACAGGTGGTGGGCCACTATGTTTGCTTCTATATTATATTTTTTTCTCCTCTGGCTAAACAGCCCGGCCATATTACCATCATCCACCGAATAAGCCCTGGAAAGATAGTTTTCCCCTATCCAGCTGCTGGCATCAAAGAATTTCAACCTTTGCATAAATTAATCCCTACCCCCTGCTGAAACGGTCAATAATCTCATTTAATCTATTGCGGTAATAGGTAAAGTTTTCCCAGGTGCAGTCCTGGGAAACAAAATGGTCTATATGGGGGATATACCTTCCTTTGGCAAGCATCTTCTCTACAATGGAAAGCTCGGTGTCTATCCTTTCTTTATTGGAGTCTAAAAATAGTACCCTTTTATCAATTCCCCCCATAATCTGGAAATGGGCAAAGGAATCCCTTATCTTTAGAAGGTCATTTCCTGCCGCTCTCTCAAAGGGATACATGCCGGTTACCCCCGTCTCTGCTATAAGGGGTATGAGGTCGGCCACATAGCCGTCGCTGTCGGTAAGTATTATCTCTATTCCCATATCCTTTGCAAAGCTTACCATTGCCCTGTAGCGGGGAGCCATAAACTCCCTGAAGTGCTCCGGGGATATTAGCGAGCCCCCTTTTCCTGCCATATCCTCCCATATAAGGATGCAGTCCACCTTTACGTCTTCTATTATCCTCCCGTAGTAGGATATGAGAAATTCAAGGAAGGTATCGCATATATCATGTATAAGCTCAGGGCTATCGTATAAGGCCATCATATATCTGGTTATGCCCATAATCTGGCGGGGAAAGCCCAAGAAACCTCCATTGGTTCCCCCCAGGCGGATGGGAAAATCCCTCTCTTTAAGCCTTTCTGCCAGCTCATCCCAATTGGGGGGAAGCCTTTCCTCTATGGTGGAGGGGTTATAGCCCTTTTTATACTCCTGCCAGTCCTCCCAGCCTGTAACCGGATGGGAGAGCTCCATGGGAAGGGAGGTGCGGTTAACATCGTTTTTGTTAAGCACCCCGTAGCTGTCTCGATATATTATGTGGGTGGATGTTTTCTCTATTACCTCTTCGGGGTAGCGGGGGCTGTAGTCAACCGGAAACTTGGTAAGGTATGGATCAAGGCCAAAGACGGGGGCTACGTTAAGATCCCCTGCCTTTTCCATATCCTGGTATATGTTTCTGTTGGCCATAACCGCTATGCCGTCGGCAATATTGGGATCTATATCTGCCTTTTTGGC
>JBNJCW010000027.1:0-23612 GCA_051744345.1 Actinomycetota bacterium | reverse complement strand
GACAGCCTGGTGATAGATTCAAAATCCGGAGTAAGCGGGGCAGGGAGGAAGCTAAAAGACCCGTACCTTTTTATAAGCTTGAATGAAAATTTCTATGCATATTCGGCTTTAGGCCACAGGCATATCGGAGAGATGGAGCAGGAGATAGAAAAAATATACAAAAAAAAGGTGGCGGTAAGCTTTACCCCCCATATCCTTCCCCTAAACAGGGGCATATTCAGTTCCATATACATAAAGGCAGAGGGCATGGATGAGGGCAAACTGAAATCCTTATATGATAAATATTACAGTAACAGCTGTTTTGTAAGATATATGGAAGATATCCCCCAGATAGGGGATGTAGCCGGGACCAATAACTGCCTTATCTCTGCAAGGTATGACCGGAGGGCGGGAGTGCTTAAGGTTTTTACGGCTATAGACAATTTGCTTAAGGGAGCAGCCGGCCAGGCAGTACAGAATATGAACCTGGCACTTGGTTTGCCAGAAGATGAAGGGCTTAAACTACAGGGTATAAACACATAGGGGAGAATCATGGAATTTGAGCTGATAGAAAAAGGAACTATTACAGATGTACCTGAATTTCTAGCGGGCAGCAGCCACTGTGGGCTAAAAAAACGCAGCAAAAGGGATGATATTTGCATCATATACACTCTCAGGGATACAGTTACCAGTGCTGTATTTACCACCAACAGTTTTGCGGCGGCTCCGGTTACTGTATGCAGGGAGCAGCTGGCCAGGACCAGGAATATTAAGGCGGTGGTGGTAAATGCGGGTATTGCCAATGCCTGTACAGGCAGACAGGGTTATGAGAACTGTTTGAAGACACTGGATATTGCTTCTGCTAATCTGGGTATACCTGCGGAATGTGTTATGGCAACATCTACTGGGATCATAGGCAGGCAGCTTCCCATGGATATGATTGAAAAAGGTATTACAAAATCCAGCAAAAAGCTCAGTCCGGACGGAGGCCATGCAGCGGCAGAGGCTATCCTTACTACCGATAAAATAAAAAAGGAGATAGCAGTAAAAATAGGGGCAGGAGAGAGAGAAATCATAATCGGAGGTATTGCCAAGGGTTCGGGAATGATTGAGCCAAATATGGCTACCATGCTGGCCTTTATAGCTACCAATGCTGATATCGGCAAAGGGCTTCTGGACAGCTTGCTGGCCAGAAGCACAGAGGACAGTTTTAATGCTATTACTGTAGACGGCTGCCAGAGCACCAATGATATGGTGGTGGTGCAGGCCAATGGCCAAAGCGGCATAAAGATAGAGGAGGGAAGCCGTTATTTTCAGGCATTCAGAGATGCTTTGTTTTATGTCCTGGAGTTTCTGGCCAAAAAGATTGTCCAGGACGGGGAAGGGGCTACCAAGATGGTGGAGATTGCAGTTGAAGGTGCTAAAGACAAGCATGATGCTAAAACCATAGCCAAGAAGGTAGCCAATTCAAACCTTTTTAAGGCGGCAGTATACGGCCAGGATCTGAACTGGGGAAGGATCAATGCTGCCGTAGGGGCTTCAGGGATTGACTTTTACCCTGACAAAGTGGATATATACTTAAATGATATAAGGATAGTAAAGGATGGTATGGCGGATGACTATGACCAGAAAGCAGCCAGAAGTTATATGAAGGCTAAATATATAAGCTTTAAGGTATGCTTTAATATGGGAAATGGCCAAGCCAGGGTATGGACATCCGACCTTTCACATGATTACGTATCCATAAATTCGATGTATTCTACATAGGGGAAGATATGGAAAAAGGCATAAAATATTTTAATAGCATAACCGACAGTTACTCCACCAAAGTGGGCCTGCTTTTGGAGTCCCTGCCTTACATAAAGGAATACTTTAACCGGATAGTGGTGGTTAAGGTGGGGGGAGCGATGATGGAGGATGAAAGCAGGCTTAAGAGTGTTTTAGAAGACCTGGTTTTAATGAAATACGTGGGAATAAAAGTGGTGCTTGTCCATGGTGGCGGAAAACAGATAACCAGGCTGATGGAAGAAAGGGGCATCAAACCCAAATTTGTGGATGGGCTGAGGGTAACCGATGAAAAGGTAATGGAAATTGTTAAAATGGTCCTGGTAGGGGAGATAAACAGCAAGGTAGTGAGTTTCCTTAACCGGCACGGAAGGATTGCTCTGGGTATTTCGGGAAATGATGCCAGCTTTATAACCTGCAAAAAAAAGAAGCATAAAAAAGGAGGCAGGGAAGTGGATCTTGGATATGTAGGACAGATAGTGGATATAGACTCATCATTTGTATCCGGTATACTGGATAAAGGATTCATGCCGGTTATTGCCACCTTGGGAGTTGATGCCAGCGGAAATGTATATAATATAAATGCAGATACATGCGCTTCAGAGATTGCGGTAGCGCTGGGCGCAGAAAAACTTATTTCCCTTACTGATGTGGATGGTATTATAAAGGTGGTGGACGGCAAGAGGAAACTGGTATCTGCCATAACCAAAAAAATGTGCATGGAAATGATTTCTACCGGTGAGATAGATAAGGGCATGATACCCAAGGTGGCTGCCTGTATCGATGCCCTGGCAGGAGGGGTAGGAAGGACCCATATACTTAACGGCAATAAGCAGCATTCGGTTTTAGCGGAGATTTTTACGGACAAGGGAATAGGAACCATGATTGTTAAGGAGGACTTTTAGATGGACAGGAACATGGAAATATATAATGACGGGCAGAAGTATACAATGCATACCTACAGCAGGCTGCCGGTTGTATTTACAAGGGCCAGCATGCAGTATTTGTGGGATGCTGAAGGCAGCAGGTACACAGATTATATTGCCGGTTACGGCTGCCTTAATGTTGGGCATTCCAACAAGGCGGTGGTAAAAGCTGTCAAGGCGCAGGTAGAAAAGATTATACAGCCTTCCAATATATACTATAACCTTCCCGCTGTTGAATTGGCTAAAAAACTGTGTGCGGCAACCGGCTTTGGCCAGAAGGTGTTTTTTGCCAACAGCGGCACAGAAGCGGTAGAGGGGGCCATAAAGCTTGCCAGAAAGTACTCCAGCCAGAAATACGGCACAAAAAGGCATGAAATAATTTCTTTCTATAATTCTTTCCACGGAAGGACCCTGGGAGCGCTGTCGGCAACAGCACAGACAAAGAAGCAAAAGGAGTTTGAACCTTTACTTGAAGGTTTCAGGTATGCCAGTCTCAACGATCTTGATTCGGTTAATAAAAAGATAAATGAAAACACATGCGCGGTACTGATTGAGCCCATACAGGGCGAAGGAGGGGTAAATCCTGCAGATAAGGTATTCTTAGCCCAGCTTGCCGAGATATGCACCAAAAAAGACATACTGCTTATAACCGATGAAATACAGACAGGGTTTGGCAGGACAGGAGCCATGTTTGCCTATATGAACTATGGCATAGTACCGGATATCCTGGTAGTGGCTAAAAGCCTGGGCGGGGGTATGCCTATCGGGGCCATAGTTACCAATGAAAGTCTGGCAGAATATTTCGGGCCCGGCTCACACGGCTCGACATTCGGTGGAAATGCTGCATCCTGTGCAGCTGGATGTGCCGTGCTGGATTATATGGCCAGAAACAGGCTGGAAGAAAAAGCTCAAAAACTGGGCACGTACTTCAAGCAGAAACTGATTAACCTGAAGCAGAAATACAGCCTCATAAAAGAGGTAAGGGGCACAGGTCTTATGCTGGGAGTGGAATTTGAAAAACCTGTTGCTTCCGGGATGGTGGAGGACGCCTTAAAAGATTACCTGGTTATAAACAAGGTTTCAGACTATACTTTGAGGTTTCTGCCCCCCCTGGTTATAAGCAAGGCTAATATAGATAAATTATTAAAGTGGCTGAACAAAAAAATAGGTGAGGCACAAAATGAAAGCTAAACACTTCTTAACATTAAAGGATGTTTCACAGGAAACAATTGATTACATGTTAAAGCTTGCCACCAGACTTAAGAAAAATAAATTCCTGTTCAGGGACCTGCTGCAGGGAAAATCTATTGGCTTGCTTTTTGACAAGCATTCCACACGTACCAGGCTTTCCTTCGAGGCAGGTATAAACCAGCTGGGGGGAAACAGCATATACCTGGATTCAAAAAATATGCAGCTTTCACGGGGAGAGACCGTAGAAGATACAGCCAGGGTGCTCTCAAGATACCTGGATGGTCTGGTAATCAGGACCTTTGCCCACCAGAGAGTGGAAGATTTTGCCTCCAACAGCAGCATACCAGTTATAAATGGGCTTACAGACAGCTACCATCCCTGCCAGATACTTTCAGATATGTTTACCTTATTCGAGCTGGGGTTATTAAACAAAAGCCTTAAATTTACCTATGTGGGGGACAGCAACAATGTGGCCAACAGCCTGCTTATCGGTTTTTCCAAACTGGGGCTGGATATAACAGTTGGATGCCCCCAGGAGTATGCTCCCCCGGAATGGGTGGTGGAGTTATTTAGAAAAGAAGCAAAAAAAAGCGGCAGCATGCTCAGAATCATAAATGATCCCTTCAAAGCTGTAGAAGGTGCAGATGTAATCTATACGGATGTATGGATCAGCATGGGGGATAAAGACAGCAGTGAGAAGGTAAAAAAACTGGAGAAGTTTCAGGTAAACGGCAGGATGCTTGAATGCGCTTCTGATTCTGCAAAGGTAATGCATTGCCTCCCTGCGCACAGGGGCCAGGAAATAACATCGGATATAATGGATGGGAAGCATTCAGTGGTATGGCAACAGGCCGAAAACAGGCTGCATGCCCAAAAAGCATTATTGGCATACATATATTCGAGGTAGTTTATGAACAGGGAAGAAAGGCACAGAGCCATAAAGGAAATCATTGCAGAAAAGAAGATTTCTACCCAGGAGGAGCTCCAGAAAGAACTCCAGAGGAAGGGTTTTAAGGTAACCCAGGCTACGGTATCCAGGGACATTAACCATCTGAGGCTGGTAAAGGTCAGAAACTACAGGCAGGAAGAGTTTTATACCATGGGCAGAAGATACAAGGAAGAAAACCCTTTTAATATGGAAAAACTAAAAGCTAAATTCAGGGAAAGCGTTCTGTCTGTGAACCGGGCCAAAAATATTCTGGTTCTAAAAACCTATCCCGGAGAGGCGCAGGGGGTTGCAGCTATTGTGGACGGGATGAATTTTTTGGAGATACTGGGAACTGTAGCCGGCGATGATACCATAATCTGCATTATTGACTCAGATGATAATGCAGTGAAGATAGAAAATTTATTAAGCAATTTCTAAGGAGGAAAGATGAATAAGGTTGTATTGGCTTATTCCGGTGGTCTGGATACCTCCATTTCCATAAACTGGCTTAAGGAAAAATACGGGGTCGAGGTTGTAGCTGCCCTGGTTGACGTAGGCCAGCCTGATGACCTGCAGGAAGCTTATAACCGGGCGCTGGAAGTGGGAGCAGACAAGGCTTTAATAATTGATGCTAGAAAGGAGTTTACCTCTGACTATATCCTGCCGGCGATTGGAGCCAACCTTTTCTATGAAAAAAAATATCCCCTGGCTACAGCCCTTGCCAGGCCGCTTATAGCTAAAAAACTGGTAGAGGCAGCCCAGTCGGAAGGCGCAGATGCGGTTGCCCACGGCTGTACTGCCAAGGGCAATGACCAGGTCAGGTTTGATGTTGGCATCCGGTCCCTTGACCCGGGACTGAAAATAATTGCCCCCCAGAGGGAATGGAACATATCCAGGGAAGAGGCTATCGAATACGCCAAAAAAAATAATATCAGGATAACGGTTACCAAAAAAAGCCCATACAGCATAGACGAAAACATATGGGGCAGAAGCATTGAGTGCGGTGTCCTGGAGGACCCTTACAGGGAACCTCCGGAAGACATATACAGCTGGACGAAGATAACCAAAAAGCCCGAGGATACAGAGTATATGGAGATTGATTTTAGGGAAGGTGTGCCTGTAGCCCTTAACGGAAAAAAGATGGAACCATCCCGAATAATTAAAAAAATAGGAGAGATTGCAGGGGCGTTTGGGGTAGGAAGGATAGACATGGTGGAGAACAGGCTCATAGGAATCAAGTCCAGGGAAATATATGAGGCACCTGCTGCTGTAGTGCTGATTGAAGCCCACAGGGAACTTGAGGCCCTGGTTCTGGACAGGGAGCTTTGCCATTACAAATACCTGCAGGAGGAAAAACTGGCAGAGATGGTCTACTACGGCCTATGGTTTACACCTTTGAGGAAATGCATTTCTGCTTTCCTGGAGGAAAGCCAGAAGCATGTTACCGGAAGGATTCGGGTTAAGCTTGGATACCGAAACTTTTCGGTGGTGGGAAGGAAATCACCCCATTCACTTTATAATATGGATCTTGCCACCTATGACAAGGGTGACAAGTTTGACCCCAGGCATTCAGAGAGTTTTATAAAGATGTGGGGATATACTTATGAACTTCTGGGTAAAAAGGGAAGGATAGATGGATAAAATCTGGAAAGGGAGAATACAAAAGGATACGGATAAGCTGGTAGAAGATTTTACCAGCTCGCTCGGCATTGACCGTAAATTGTACCTCTATGACATAATGGGCAGCATGGCGCATCTTGCAGGGCTTAAGTCCATAGGCATTGTAGGCCAGGATACATTTAAAAAACTGGCAGAAGGCCTGGAAAAAGTTAAGCATTATGTGGAAACCGGGAAATTATCAGGATATGAGGATATACACAGCCTGGTTGAAAAAAAACTTATTGATTTTGTGGGGGAAGAAGGCAAAAAGATACATACCGGCAGGAGCAGGAATGACCAGGTGGCAACAGATGAAAGGATGTATGCAAAAGAGGCTGTTTACAGCCTTATAGAGGAGCTTATTAATTTACAGGAAAATATGATTGGGCTGGCCCAGAGGCAGAAGGATTGCATAATTGCAGCCTACACCCATATGCAGATGGCCCAGCCGGTCCTGGTGGCCCATTACCTGCTGTCTTACTTTGAAAAATTTTCCAGGGACATGGATGGACTATTCAACTGCTTTGACAGTGCAGATTCCCTGCCGCTGGGCGCGGCAGCCTGTACAGGCAGCGGCTATCCCCTTAACCGGGATCTGGTGGCATCGCTGCTCAAATTCTCCAAAAAAGATGCCAATTCCATGGACAGTGTATCCAGCAGGGACTTTATGCTTGATATCATTTACTGCTGCTCCAAGCTGATGCTCCACCTTAGCCAGATATCGGAAGACCTTATAATCTATGCCACCCACCAATTCTCCCAGGTGGAAATAGACGATGCTTTCTGTACCGGCAGCAGCATCATGCCCCAGAAGAAGAATCCTGACCTCCTGGAGCTTATAAGGGGCAAAAGTGCGGTAGTAACAGGAAACCTTACACAGATGATAACTCTTCTCAAAGGTTTGCCGTCCACCTATAACAGGGACCTGCAGGAAGATAAACGTATACTTTTTT
Organism: Actinomycetota bacterium; assembly: GCA_051744345.1. Classification (GTDB taxonomy): domain Bacteria; phylum Actinomycetota; class Humimicrobiia; order Humimicrobiales; family Humimicrobiaceae; genus Halolacustris. Next base: position 16,191 of record JBNJCW010000027.1, on the reverse strand, counting down.
CTGCTGTAGACCAGACCTTTGCCTGCGTAGAAGTATTTGGAAGGCTTCTGGAAAAAATTGAATTTAAGCCGGTTGACAAAAAGGCAGCAGGCACCTTTATCCAGGCTACAGATATAGCTGATTACCTGGTAAAAAAAGGTGAAAGCTTCAGGAATTCCCATAATACTGTGGGGAGGCTAGTAGGTTACTGTATTCAAAACAGAAAAGACCTGGAAGATTTAAGCCTGGAAGAACTGAAAGAGTTTTCTAAATATTTTGGCAAGGATTATTACAGCTCTATCAGCCTAGATTCATGCATAGATTCCAAGGTGGTGGATTGCGGTACAAGCAGGCAGAGCGTAAAGCTAAACCTTGGAAAAGCAGAGGAAAGAATAAAAGGTTGGAAGCTTGAAGCTGGTAAATTGAAAGAAAAAATACCCGACTACGAAAAGCTTAAACAAAAGCTTAAATGATAATATGGGCTGAAATCTTGGCTGCACTTTCAGTTATTTGGCCTGCGGTTTTCGTAAATGGGGACAATAGGTGATTATTGTAAAATTTATAGTTTGGTTTTATTAATTTAACTACCCAACCCTGTAACGGAAAGCTTGTTCAAGGCTTTGACTTGCATTGGGAGATAAATAACTTTTGTCTGGGCCTGCATAGGCATAAACAGAAATCCTTGCTTTTAAATATGTGATTTAATTACATAAAGGTAATGCCATATTTGTTAAATATAAAATTTGCAAACAATCCTTAAAAAACCTGAGGTCCCTGAAGGTTGCTTAGGAGAACCAAATTAAATCTTTATACAGTGGTTGTTTTGCTTTTGGCAGAAAAAACCTTCCCGCTAATATATATTTAGGGCAATTAAAGTGGATATAAGAGGAGTTTAATCATTCTCCAGATACCTGAAGAGCGGAGAAATTGCCCTAGAACAATTATATCTTGACACTCCTGGCTGCCTGGACTCCAGATCATAATTAATACTTATATTAATAATATTAGAAATATATTAATATATACAACTATTTACTTATATTAATAAATATGTTTTAATTGTTTAAGTAATATTAACATATATAAATTTATGGAAACTCAAAGCATATTACAGGGCCAGGAACTGAAAAGAATTGACGTACGGTGGGAAAAACGCCTGGGTGACATACTGGTTGAAGACAGAATAATAGACAACGGCACCCTTTATAAAGCACTCAAGATACAAAAGGAAGAAGGGGGCAGGCTGGGATGGATAATGGTATCCCACAACTTCATAACCCGCATCCAGCTCTACCAGACACTGGCCAAGAAATTTGAGCTGTCTTTTGTGTCTTCTGAAATCGATGCTGTCCTGGCTGAAATAGATATTGAACTGCTGGAAGATATCCAGCCTGAGGAGATAATAAATTACCAGGCTTTGCCCGTATCCATGAAGGATTCAAGACTGGTGCTGCTTACCGCTTATCCCAATAATAATAAGACAATCAACCATTTTAAGTACAAATTCGGGGCAGCCCAGGTTGAACAGAAAGTGGTAACTGATAAGGATATCTCCGAACTGGTAAAGAGGTTTTTTGCCAGGAGCCTCCACACCAAAGCCATTATGGGCCTTTATAACAGAAAGCCGGAAGAATCTGCATTTATAAGGATGAACAAGCCGCAAATAGCCATCTTCTGGGTAATTGCTGCTGCTCTGGCCCTGGGCCTCTATTATTACACTCAGGAGACCCTTATAGGGCTTTTCGCCCTGGTGCAGGTATTCTACCTTGGCTCCATAACCTATAAATTCATAATAAGTATGGCGGGCACAAGCCATAAATTCTTTGAAAAAGAGGGTAAAAAGGTGCAGGAAAATATAAAAGAATACCCGGTATACACAGTGCTGGTTCCCCTGTTTAAAGAGCCACAGCATGTGCTGAAAAGCATAATAGGGGCCATAAAGAACCTGGATTACCCCCAGAACAAGCTGGATATAATTTTTTTGTTTGAGAAAAATGACAAGCAGACCATTGAACTGGCTAAAAGCCTCAAACCCCCTGCCAGCTGGAAGTTCTTCTATATTCCTAATGGCACTCCTACCACCAAACCAAAAGCCTGCAATTACGGTTTGTATATGGCAAGGGGAAAATACCTGGTTATATATGATGCTGAAGATGTGCCCGAGCCGGATCAGTTAAAGAAAGCCATAAATGCTTTTAACAGCAGTCCCGGGGACTACAGCACTTTCCAGGCTTTCCTCAATTATTATAACCGCAATGAAAACTTTTTGACCAGGATGTTTACCCTGGAGTATACCTACTGGTTTGATTACCTTTTAAGCGGGCTGTACAGGTTTAAGCTTCCCATTCCCCTGGGCGGGACCAGCAATCATTTTAAGGTTGATGACTTGAGGAAAATCAGCGGCTGGGATCCGTTTAACGTAACCGAGGATGCGGACCTGGGAGTGAGGATGGCAGCTGAGGGAAAAAGGGTAGGGGTAATAAACTCTACCACCTATGAAGAAGCCAATAATGATATAAGGAACTGGATAAGGCAGCGGTCCAGGTGGATAAAGGGATATATGCAGACCTCACTGGTATATAACAGAAACCCAATAAAGCTGATAAAAACCCTTGGGTTTGCCAGGTGGGCCTCTTTCCAGATGCTGGTAACCGGCACACCATTTACCTTCCTGGTAAACCCGATAATGTGGATAACTTTCCTGGTATGGATAATAGGCAAAAACTGGATTGTATTTCCCGAAGTGAGCTATACCATAACCCTGATGGGCACAATAAGCCTTATTGGGGGGAACCTTTTGATGATACTGCTGAACCTTTTAGCTGCGTTTTCCAGAAAATACTACAACCTCATGCCCTATGCATTGCTGAACCCCATTTACTGGGTATTCCATTCTATTGCTTCATACAAGGCTTTATGGCAGCTGTTGTTTAAGCCATTCTACTGGGAGAAAACCAATCACGGAATAACCAGGCTTAAACTCAGAAGCGAAAAATAAGGACTGGGAAATTTTACCTTTTTTATGGTAGCATTGTGCATGTGATTTTAATACTGTGCTCCTGAAATTTTAACTATCTTATGAAACTGAAAAATATATATGAGCTTGCCATTGAAATGGGAAGGGAGGCTGACCCCTTTGGTTTTGCTGATTTTCCCGACTGCAGGGTAATCAACCTTCCTGAGAGGGATTTAGCCACTGTATTTGCAGGGATTGATGTTGGTGTAGCAGAGCTCCTTTTGATAGAAAGGCTTAAAGAAAAAGGCATTGCCATAGATGCCATTATAAGCCATCATCCTGTTTCCTCTGCAGCATACCTTATGGCGGATGTAGCCAGGATACAGCAAAGGAGCTGGGAAAGTCTGGGGGTGGATAAAAAAACTGCAAAGTCCCTTGCGGATAAGCTTATAAGGGAAGCTAAAATAGAAGCCGGAGCGGAAAATCATTTAAGGGTAAGGGATGCAGCCAGGATGCTAAACCTGCCTTTGGCATGCATACACACTCCCATAGATAACCTGGTACAGGATTTCTTTTCCAGACTGCTTGAAGGCAAAAGCAATCTTTCCTTGGGCAAAGTTTTAGAGATTATAAAAAAGATACCTGAATGCAGGTTATCGTCTGAAGACGGGGTAGAGCCGTATCTGGCAGGCAGAGGAGGCAAACCGCTGGGAAGCTATATGGTGGATATGACCGGGGGTCTGGACCCGCCTTCCGAGATATTTTCCTACTTAAAAAAAGTAAAAGTTGATACCATCGTAGGTATGCATTACAGCATGGATAATATAAAAGCCATAGAAGGCTGCGGCCTTTCTGCCATAATATGCGGGCATATAGCTTCAGACTCAATCGGTTTGAACCTGTTCTGCGATAGGCTGGAAGAGCTGGGTTTAAGCGTGGTTGGCGGCTCAGGATTATACAGGGTAAAAAGATGAAAGTAACAGGTGAGAAGATAGAACTGGTGGCCCCTGCTGGAGGATGGGATCACCTGAAAGCTGCATTGAACGGCGGTGCTGATGCGGTTTATCTTGGATACAACAGGTTCGGGGCAAGGGCATATGCGCAGAACTTTGATTTTGCCATGCTCAAGAAAGCAGCGGTGCTCGCCCACAGCAGAGGTGCCAAAATATACCTTACTTTAAATACCCTGATAAAAGACAGCGAGATGGCCGATGTTGCCCGGTTCTTAAGCCGGTACTGGCTGATATGCCAGGACGGCATCATAATACAGGATCTTGGGGTATACAGGCTAATCAGGGACCTTTTCCCGCACCTCAGGCTCCATGCCAGCACCCAGATGAATGCACATAACCTGGATACTGTAAATATGCTTCAGGATATGGGCATAAAAAGGGTGGTCCTGGCAAGGGAGATGACCATAGGCCAGATAAAACATATAAGGGAAAACAGCAATATGGAGATAGAAGTTTTTGCCCACGGTTCACAGTGCTATTCTTTTTCCGGGCATTGCTACCTGAGTTCATTTGCCAGCGGAAGGAGCGGAAACAGGGGAAGGTGCAGCCAGCCATGCAGGATGAAATACAGGCTTATTTACAGGGATAATAATAAATTCCACATGGAAGATAAGAAGCATCTCTACTACCTGTCTAAAAGAGACCTTTCAGCTGTAGAAATTTTACCCCAGATTATAAATTCTGGGGTAGACGCCTTAAAGATTGAAGGAAGGATGAAGACTCCCGAATATGTGGCTATTGTAACCAAGCTGTACAGAAAATATATAGATGCCTATTATGCTGATCCCAAAAATTACAAGGTAGATGAGAAGGATTTATATAAGCTGAGCCAGATATTTTTAAGGGACAGCGGCCCGGGTTACTTCAAGAAAACTTATCCCAGGGAAATAATTAACCCTAAAACCAGCGGAAGCATTGGAAATTTTGCAGGCAGGATAGACAGCATAGAGTACAGCAAAAGAAAGAAAAAGGTAGAAGCTATAAAAATAAGCAGCAAAATACCCATAAACAACGGAGACCTCCTGGAGGTTTGGACAAATAAGGGAAATGAAAGGATAACCGTAAAAAAGATAGAAAAAATTCAGGATAAGGGCAGCAAAACCTTGTACCGGCTTAGCACGGGCAAACATATGCAGGTAACAGAAAATGACCGTGTTTTTAAATATTTTGATCACAAGCTTGACGGGGAAGCAAAAAGTCTGTACTTGTACCATGATAACCGGGTAAAGGTAAAGGAAGAAAACAGGCAGGCTGATTTAAAGGAATATGAGCTAAGCTACTACCTTTCCTCATACAAGCTGGAAGAATCCCTTAGGGAAAGCAGAAAGGCGGATAAAACTGATATATCGGTTAGCGTCTATGATTTAAATTCGGTAATTTTGGCAGCGGATCGCGGGGCAAAGCATGTAATATACAACGGCCTGCCGCATAAAGATTTGGTTGATTTAGAGAATTATTGCCAAAAAAAGGGAGCAAAACTTTTCCTAAGCATACCCCGGATAATCTATGACCGGGATTTTAAAAGCATAGACCGGGACTTGAGGGGCCTGGCAGAAAAAGGATTTGCCAATTTCGAGATATGCAACCTGGGAAGCTTAAATTACATATCAAACCTTCCGAAAATTAAGGCGGATATAGTAATAGGCAGGGATATCAATGTGTTCAATACCCTTTCAGCTGTTTTTATTGCTGATAGGGCGGACAATAAAGTATCTGAAATGGAACTATCCAATGAACTAAACATCGAGGAGGCATCCAGCTTAAGCAGGAGATTAAAGGAGAGAAAGAAAATAAAGCTAGCCATGTTCGGTTATGGTTATTTTCCAGTGATGGCTGCCAGGTACAGAATAGATATGCTTGCAAAAAGGTACAGCAGCGCCAAGGATTATTACCTTGAGGACATAAAGGGGTACAAATTCAGGGTTGGATCAGACATATGGGGTAATCTGGTTGTGTTTAATTCCAAGAAAATCTGTACTTTTTTTGACCTGGAGAAAATAACGGGTATGGGTTTGGACCTCCTCAGGCTTGATATGCGGTTCCTGGATTATAAGGGCCAGGGTAAGATAATAGAGGCATATAAAAAAGCGCTGGGAATACTTGAAGAAAAAGGGGTAGAGAAATACAGGGAATTCTGTAATTATTTCAGAGACGACCTGCTTTTTAAGGATTATACCAGAGGCCATCTTTTAAGGGGAGTAAGATGATCTTTTTTCAGGGCACAATATCTTTAAGCCCTTAAAGTCCTTTATTATAAAATCTTTGCGGATACGGTAAACCTATTTTGGGAGGGGACTAAAAATGTATTATTTTGCTTACGGATCCAATATGAACCATGAACAAATGAATAAAAGGTGTCCCGGGAGCAAGTTTATAAAGAAGGCTTGCCTTGCCGGTTACAAATTCGTGTATGACGGTTATTCCAGTACATGGGATGGTGCTGTGGCAAATATAGTAAGGGACGCAAACGGGAAGGTATGGGGAGGATTGTTTGAAATTGATGAAAAGGATCTGGAAGCCCTTAACCGTTATGAAGGTTATCCCCATGTATACGGAAGAAAAATATTGAGGGTCAGTGATGAAACTGATAGTATATGCGAGGCCCTGGCCTGCCTGAGAAAAGAGGCCCAAGGAATCGGTAAACCTTCACCTGAATACAGGAATACAGTCATTCGGGGAGCAAAGGATTGCGGTCTGGATGAAGGGTATATCAGGAAAGTGATATAGCCCCTTAGCCTGTTTTTTAAAAAAAGCTCTGCAGCTTTCCCTGGAGACGGGAGGATGTATCAAGCTTGACCTCAAGGCTTATAATAAGCCCCTTTATTTTGCCCTTACAGGCAGCTGCAGCAAAAACACATTAAGTAATTTTAGGTTAGCTTCTTCATATATGGGAGAAAGAACAGAACCCCCTCTGGTTATTGCCAGCACCTTGCTGATACCCGGGTATATAGATGAAGAGGAAATTGGTAAGCTCTCCCATTTCATAAGCCTGTGTAATCCAGATATCCCCTACAAGCTGCTGGGATTCCATCCCCAGCTTTTCCTCTATGCCCTTCCGCCCACATCTAAAAACTGGCTTATGCCTGTTTGGAGGTGGCCAGGAAGGCAGGTCTTTCCAATGTTGATATTGGAAAAAGGCATTTGCCTGCATGATTGGAGGGTGAAGCTAATGAGGAAATTATTCCCCTTCATTTTCTTCCGCTGGTTCTTCTGATGCCTCTTCTATCCTTATGCTAACCTTGGAGCCGTAGTTTATATAACTTTCAGGAGCAGGGTCCTGGCTGGAAACAATTCCTTCGATACCTTTTCTGGGCAGAATTTCTGCTACCAGCCCCTTGGCTTCTATCCTGTTTACAGCTTCCTGTTTGCTGAGCCCAATGACATCGGGAACAAGTACACCCTTGCTTATATATATAATAACCTCGGACCCTTTATTGTAGACAGTGCCTTTTTCCGGCACCTGGTTAAATACGGTGCCTATGGCCGCAGTACCTTCCTCCTCAATCACAGTAATATTATTAAACCCTGCGCCCTCCAGCCTGGACAGTGCTTCATCCTGGGTAAGGGTTATGACATCGGGTACTGTTGATTCGGGATTTGTCCCCCTGCTTATGTAAATGGTGACAGGCGTATTTTTGCTTACCTCTGCCTGCGGTTTAGGTTCCTGCTCATATATCCTGTCAGCCGGGTACTGGTCATTAAAATCATAAACTGTATCGGTAATGGTTAGCCCGTAGGATCTGGCGGTCTCTTCGGCTTTTTCTTCTTCCATTCCTAAAAGGCTGGGCATGGGAAATGTTTCTATTCCCTTACTTACCTTTATGGTGATTGCAGGCAATTGCCCGTCTATTGATTCAAGTATTGTTCCCGGTTCAGGATCCTGGGCAAACACAATATCTTTGGGGTGTTCATCGCTGTCTTCGGTTATCTCTTCGACATTGAAGTGCAGCTGTTCCAGTATCTTTCTTGCTTCCTCTATATTTCTTCCTACAAGCTCGGGAACCTCTATCTTGTTATGTATATTGCAGTAATCCTCCGGTTGCTGCCCATCGACGAATATCTGGTATTCCAGCAGCTCCTCGGGACACCATGGAATAGGCAGCAGCCCGGATTCCGAACATACCTCTATATCCGTTATTTGGCCTTCGGGAACAGGAAATTGTTTCGGCTCTACCCCTTCCAGGGCAGCACTCATAAATTCCCTCCAGATATCTGAAGGAAAGCTTCCACCCACGATATTTCGCCCCTCAATGGGCTCCATCGATTTACTGGACTCGGGGTATCCCATCCATACCACGGTTACCAGCTCGGGGGTATAGCCTGCAAACCATGCATCCCGGTGGTCGCTGGTGGTGCCTGTCTTTCCTGCAGACGGCCTCCCTATATTTGCGCCCCTGCCGGTACCCTCTTGAATTACCCTGGAAAGTATCTGGGTAATCTGGTAGGCATACTCTTCTTCAAGTATTCTTTTTGCTTCCGGATTGGATGGATTTTCGTGCTCGTAAAGTATATTTCCCTGGGCATCGGTTATCTTAAGTATGGAAACCGGCTGATGGTATACCCCGCCTGAAGCAAATGTAGCAAATATTTTGCTTATGTCCAAAGGGGTAATACCTGTTTCCAGGCCGCCCAGGGCAATGGCTGGGTTGCTTCCTATGTCCTCTATATCCATTTCCTGGCAGAGCTCTTCGACATTCTCTGCTCCTATTTGCATCATCAGCTGTGCATAAACCACATTAACCGAGTGGATGGTGGCGTCTATGATATTAAGCTCCCCGTCAAATTTCTGTCCGCCGTAGTTATCAACCTGCCAGGGTGGGCTCTGGGGAAGTTCTATGGTTATGGGACCATTGGGATTATAGGTCTTATGGGGAGATATATGCTGTTTTAGGGCTTCTGCTAAAACCAGTACCTTAAATACAGACCCCGGCTGCCTTTTACCCTGGGTTGCTATATTGAATTTACTGGTCTCATAGTCCTTTCCCCCGATAAGGGAATATATATAGCCACTGGATGGATCGGTACATATCAGGGAATAGGAAGGCCCTATCTCATTGGGGAAAACTTTTTTAACTGTCTGTTCTGCCTTCTGCTGCATTTCAAGATCCAGAGTGGTATAAATACGCAAGCCTCCCTGGAAAACATCGTAATCGGTAAACTTCTGGTCATAAAGCTGCTGCTTTACATGGTCTACAAAATAGGGAGCAATCCTGTTTTGGGCTGCGGCACCTCCAGCAGTTCTCTCTTCATTTATCTCTATGGGGGCTGTAAGGGCTGAAAGGTACTCGTCCCTGTCTATAAGTTCCTGTTCATACATCAGTGTAAGCACAAGGTTCCGACGGTTTTCTGCCCTTTCCAGAGTATTAAAAGGTGAATAATTTTCCGGGGAGCGTATAAGCCCGGCAAGAAGCGCTGCCTCCTCAAGGGTGAGCTCTGATGCACTGATGCCAAAGTATTCCTGGGAAGCTTTTTCTATCCCGTACAGGCCTGCCCCGAAGTAGATGGTATTAAGGTACATTTCCATTATCTTGTCCTTTGTGTAGTACCTTTCAAGCTGTATGGCAATAGCGGCTTCCTTTATTTTTCTGCTCCAGGTTTTTTCAGGACTAAAGTAAACATTTTTTACATACTGCTGGGTGATGGTGCTGGCCCCTTCCACCAGCTCTCCTGCCTTAAGGTCTGCTATAAGGGCCCCAATTATCCTGATATAGTCAACTCCCTGATGGTCATAAAACCTTTTGTCTTCCACAGCAACAGTTGCATCCCGGATAAATGGGGACATCTGGCTAAAGTTGATAATCTCCCTGTTTTCACCGGCATGGAATTCAGTTATAAGTTTTCCGTCAATAGAGTACACTTTTGAGGTCTGGGCTATGGGCGAGGGGGTAAGTTCTTCCAATGAAGGAAGAGAGCTTACATAGACAAAAGCGCCGATAATGCCCACAAACAGCACTGCCAGTACCGCAAACAGGGTAAACAGCAAGAAAAATTTTAAGCATCCTTTTTTTTGGGCCATGTTTTTCACCTTTATATGTATCGGACTGTATTATACTACATATATCAGCCATATTAGAAGAGGCCTGCCAAATAGACAGATTACCCCCTACATGATAATATTTAGGATTAAGTTTAAAGTTAATAATAGAGGATTATGGGTATGGAAAAAAACGTAGAAAAACAGATGGAGGCAATATTGTCAGGAACCGAAGAGGTTCTGGTGGCTAAAGAGCTTGAACAGGCAGTTGCTGAAGCCATAAAGGAAGATAAACCGCTGAAGGTAAAGCTGGGCCTTGACCCCACTTCACCGGATATCCATCTGGGCCATACAGTGGTTTTAAACAAACTGAGGCAGTTCCAGGACTTAGGACATAAAGCCATCCTTATAATAGGTGATTATACGGCCAGGATTGGAGACCCTTCCGGCCGCTCCAAACTGAGGCCCAAACTGGATCCTTCCCAGATAGACAACAATGCAGACACTTATATGAAGCAGGCATTTAAGATACTTGACGGGGATAAAACAGAGGTGGTATACAATTCCCAGTGGCTCAAAGAGTTAAAATTTGAAGATGTGCTCAACCTTACCAGCAGGTTCACCGTAGCCAGGATGCTTGAAAGGGATGATTTCAAGAAAAGGTTTAATACCAATACACCCATAGCCATTATGGAGTTCCTGTACCCTATCATGCAGGCCTATGATTCAGTAGCCATTGAGGCTGATGTTGAGCTGGGAGGAACCGACCAGAAATTTAACCTGCTTATGGGAAGGGAGCTGCAGAAAGAATTTTCCCAGAGGCCCCAGATTGCCATAACCATGCCCATACTGGTAGGTACCGACGGGATTGAAAAAATGAGCAAAAGCCTGGGCAATTACATAGGTGTGGACGAGGCCCCCAAAGAGATATTCGGAAAAATAATGTCCATACCGGATAATATAATGCTGGATTATTTCAAGCTTCTTACCAGGCTGGATGGAATTGAATACAGCAGGACAGAAGATGACCTTGGCAAAGGCAGCGTAAATCCCATGGTGGTTAAAAGGAGGCTGGCTAAAATTATAATAGGGGGCCTTTACAGCCAGAAGGACGCGCGTGAGGCTGAAGAGAATTTTGACCTGGTATTCAAACAGAGAAAGACTCCTGAAAATATCCAGGAATATGCCCCGGAAAAAAAGGATGGGCAGCTGTGGATAGTGGAGCTGTTGGTTGGCAGCGGGCTGGCCAAATCAAACGGGGAAGCCAGGAGGCTTATAGGCCAGGGAGCAGTTAAATTAGACGGCCGCAAAATAGATAACCCGGATAAAGAATTTGCCCCGGATAGCCTGGACGGCAAGGTCATCCAGAAAGGGAAAAGGCATTTCAGGAGGATAAGGATTAAATAAGTTGGTAAAGCCAAGAAAAAAAAGGAATGTAATGTATCCCCCCAAAGCCCTTTATTTCAAGCCCCAGGGAAGCATGAAACAGCTGCCCGACGTGGTTTTAAGCGTGGATGAATACGAGGCTATTAGGCTTGCCGATTACAAGAACCTGAAGCAGGAAGAAGCGGCGGCCAGGATGAATATTTCCCGGCCTACGTTTACCAGGCTGATAGAGAGCGCCAGGCAGAAAATAGCCCAGGCACTGGTAGCAGGGAGAGCCATAAAGATAGAGGGGGGAGATTTTATTTTCCTAAAAAACAGGGCCAGATGCGCAAGATGCGGCAATGTATGGGAAACTGAGGCAGACCAGGCAGAAGAAAACTGCCCCAGCTGTTTTAGCCAAAATGTGGAAGATGTGGGAGGTATGCTGTCAAAGGGCCCGAGAAGAAGGAGGAGGGGCGGCTGGTAGCTTGAAGTCCAAGGTGAAAAAATTCCTGCAGTCAATAGAACAGGAATACCTCAAACTCCCCGAAGACCTCCATATCACCAGGAAAGCAGGAGCACTGGTAGCCATATCAGAGGGCAGGGTAATAAAGGCTGAACAGCCCAGTATAAAGCACTGCCCGCTTTTTACCGCCCTTTTTTCTTATCAGGAGATAGACAAGAAAAATATTGAGAAAAAATTTCTAACCCAGGTAGAAAAATGGGGGATGTTTTCTCCCCAAAGGAAGTTATCAGACTGCAAAATAATAGTCCCCTTTGGCGCTTCTGAGATGATAATGTATGCCCTGAAGAAGGAAAGAGTCGATGCCTCGGTTATCGCATGTGAAGGTGCGGGAACAGTGGTAACCGATAATCCGGGAGTGGTACAGGGTATCGGGGCATACATGAACGGGCTTTTTTATACCACCCCCATAAAAGAAGTAGTGCAGAACCTTAAAGAACTTAAGGCAGTTATGCTGTCAGATTCAGCAGAGATAAACCAGTTTAGGGGAGTGAAGCTGGCCAAAGAGAAGGGTTTTAAGAAAGTAGCGGCGACTGTAAGGGGAGACGAGCATGCGGCTATAAAAAAGATAAGGGATTTCGAACTTAGGAACCCGGGATTTGAAGTCATCATTTTGGCTGTATGCTGTACCGGCATAAGCAACCAGCAGGCAAGAATTATAAGGGATAATGCAGATCTTGCCTGGGCCTGTGCATCAAGCAAGATAAGGGAGATAGTAGGGCCTGCTTCAATGGTACAGGTAGGGATGAAGATTCCCGTATTTGTATTGACCAGGCAGGGAGTAGATTTTATATCAAGCTACTCCCAGGACGGAGAGCTCAAAAAGAAGTTAAAAGATTTAGAGAAAAAGAAATACATAACCGCTAACCGCTATGAACAAGGGGGCATAAAGCTGAACATGGGAAAGTTTTCGGTGTATCTCTACAGTACAGACAAATTACCGGTATATGCTTCTGACCAGCCGGAACCCCTGATATGAAAAAACTTCTTGACAAGAGATAGTTAAAATATAATAATATTAGCATATTAATATATTATAGGAGGTATTATGCCGGTTTATAGTTATAAATGTAACAGCTGTGGACACAGTTTTGACCTTTTTGCAGGAGCAGTGGACAAGAGTGATGAGATGGTTTGCTCTGAGTGCGGCAGCGAAGACATAGAGAAGAATTATGCCAGCTTTTCTTTTAAAGCGAATGTAGAGGATAGAGGCTCCTGTGGCAGTGGCGGCTGCGGCACCTGCGGTTTTTAATTAAGGTTTTATAAGGCATTAAAAAAATATTATGCAGGCCGGATGATTTTCGGCCTGTATTGTTTGTTTTTATAGAAATTGGTTAATCTTTTAATTTAAGCCAAGAATCCTGGTATCATTATAAAAAGATATTTGCCGGAAAAAATTTTGACCGCTTGTGTTATTAATTTTTTTTAAAATACTTCAATAGGTTTTGCTAACCTTATCAAACTGAAAGGAGCAGGAATGGATTTCCCCAAGATTCCACAAGAAGAATTCAAACAGAGAATGGCCAATTTTAAGAAAAAAATCGCAGAGAATGGCCTGGATCTGGTAGCCATTTATTCCAATCTTTTGGATCCTTCTGCCGTACGTTACTTTTCAGATGTATCTCCCATCAATGAAAGTGCAGCTATGGTTATTCCGCTGGAAGGCGAGCCTATTTTGTGCAGCGGACAGGCCTGTCATGAATGGTCGGGACATAAATCAATGGTAGAAGAAATAAGAGTTATGCCTGAAGTAGGGGAAGTTTCAGGGGTTGAATACAATCTGGAAGGGCAGATGGATTTTGAAGATCTTTTCAGGGAGATGGAAGATAAGTATGGTGTAAAAAAGATTGGGATTGTAGGTGAGTTGATTTTTCCATATGAGATTTACAAAAAGATTGAAAAGGTTTTTCCAGAGGCAGAAAAAATAAATGCCGAAGGAATATTATATGAGCTTAGGATGCAGAAATCAGAAAATGAAATAGCTTGTATAAAAAAAGCTGGGGAAATTATTACCAATACCTTCAGTTATGCGGCATCAAGGGTAAAGTCCGGGGTTAGCGAGCTGGACATACAGGCAGATATTGAAGCCCAGATGCTCAGGTTGGGAGCTGAGGCGTACTGTAATTCATTTGCCCCTATGATTCCCTCAGGAAGATTTAACTCAAACCTGTGCATGAACAGGAATACCTTAAGGAAGGTTAAGGAGGGTGAAATAATCGACCTTCAGGCGGGAACCTTATATGAAGGCTACAATGCTGTTATATGCACCCCTCTGGTTATAGGTGATATTCCAGAAGATATAAAGGAAGCGGTAAAAGCTGCCCATGAGGCGGAAAATGTGGTGGCCGGAACATTAAGGCCGGGCACCGATTCCAGGGAATTGTATAAAATTTACAATAATTATTTGAAAGAAAAAGGTTATGAAAAATATTCTCCTTATGGCTCGGTACACTCAATAGGCATGCTTGAATGTGAGACACCATTCTTTTCAGCAGAAAGAAAAGTTCCGTTGCTGGAAAATATGGCAATAGCCATAGATGTCTATTTTAAGGGGTTGCCCTGGGGTTCTTTCAGGATTGAAGATACCTATATCATCAGGGAGAATGGTGCTGAACTGGTAACCACTTTTAACAAAAATTTTATTCCGGAAAAATTTATGTAATAAATATATGCACAGACCCACAGTATACTTATTACAGAAGGTATCTATTTATCCTCCTGAAGGTTTTGGGTTTGAGTATCAAGAAATTATTATGCGAAATTATTACAAATACTCCGCTATATAATTGGGTGTGAGAGACAGTTGTTCGGGGTAGATTTTTTTGCTGTATCCCTGATATTTATGCTGTAACCAATAGGCTTGTTTTAAAAATCTTTGCCAACATAGAAATTAATATCTGAATGTTTCATATCCAAGCTATGAAAAATATAGGGCATACAGGAAATTGATGGGTTCTACGGCAGTATTCTGTTTTGAATACAATGCTAAATATGTTAATAGCAGGTGAGGGTAGAAAACTCCCATAAAAATTTTTCTATAACTAACTTGATTTATGAACCATAGTTCATTATAATACAATTGAACTATGGTTCATTTATATAGGAGGTGTTTATTATGCCAGGTTTTGACGGAACCGGGCCAGCTGGGCAGGGGTCGCTTACGGGAAGAGGTATGGGTTTTTGTATTATGCCAATGGGCACAAATGCAAGCCCATACA
The DNA here is from genome assembly GCA_051744345.1 of Actinomycetota bacterium. GTDB lineage: Bacteria > Actinomycetota > Humimicrobiia > Humimicrobiales > Humimicrobiaceae > Halolacustris. Next base: position 1,163 of record JBNJCW010000027.1, on the reverse strand, counting down.
TGAGGCCGAATGTAAATACTGTCAGAGGAGGATATATGAATTATTATCCCCCGTACTTTCCGGCAAGAAGGCTTCCTGCTTCCAGAATGGGCCGGGGAAGAGGCCGAAGAGGCATAGGAAGAAGGTAAAAAATTGTAGAAGGGAGTGATTAATATGCCAAGAGGAGATGGAACCGGACCTGCAGGAATGGGTCCAATGACAGGAAGAGCAGCAGGATATTGCGCTGGATATGATGTTCCTGGTTATATGAATCCCTACGGCGGCAGAAGGAATGCCGCAATGCCGGGAGGAGGATTTGGCCGGGGAAGAGGCTACAGGCACTCTTATTATGCTACCGGGCTTCCATTCTGGCAGAGGCAAAGCCCTTATCCGCCAGCTGCCCCATATTATGGTCCTGAAGCAGGGCCCGAAGATGAAGTGGAGCAGCTAAAACAGCATGCAGATGCTTTAAAGAAACAGCTGGATGATATCCAGGCCAGGATGGATGAATTAGCAAAAACAGACAAGGAAGAGTAAATGAAAAGGGGATGGGGCTTTTAGCAGGCCCTATCCCCTTTAGGGGAAACAGGGGATTAAATGAATAATATAGCAGCAGATGAACATATCACGGATAATCTTTCGCAGGTAAAGCATAAGTTTATGGTTTTTAGCGGCAAGGGTGGTGTGGGAAAAACCACAGTAGCGGTTAATTTAGCTTACAGCATCATGTCCAAGGGGTATAAAGTAGGATTGCTGGATATTGATATACACGGGCCCAATGTAATAAAAATCCTGGGCCTGGAAAAGGAAAAAATAAAAGGTGACGGCAAAAGAATTGAACCTATCAGGGTGTTTTCCAGCATGAAGGTTGTAAGCATTGCCTCTTTCCTGGATTCAGAAGATAGCCCGGTCATATGGCGGGGTCCGTTAAAGATGAAAATCATAAAGCAGTTTTTGGGTGATGTAGATTGGGGTATGCTTGATTATATGATTGTCGACTGTCCTCCGGGTACAGGGGATGAGCCCCTGTCAATTGCCCAGCTAATGCCCGGGCTGGATGGGGGAATCGTGGTAACCACCCCTCAGGATATGGCTATACTGGATGCCGGAAAGAGCATACGTTTTGCACAGCAGTTGAAAATTCCCTATATAGGAGTGATTGAGAATATGAGCGGTTTTTTATG
>JBNJCW010000026.1:0-24277 GCA_051744345.1 Actinomycetota bacterium | reverse complement strand
GTTATCTGGTGCTTCAGCACTTTGAGTTTAGAGAAGAAAGGTTGTCTGTTTTCTAAATCGTTCACTTATTTTCCTCCCATAAAGCCTTGCAAAATGTTTTCTTCATTTATGTCTTCTCCAGCAAGTTCACTGGATATGGCTCCGTCCTTTATCACTATAACCCTACCGCTTAGGGCTATAAGCTCGGGCATCTCCGAGCTTATCATGATGATTGATTTTCCCTCAGCAGCAAGCCCGGAGAGAAGCTCATAGACCTCTACCTTGGCAGAAACGTCTATCCCCTGGGTAGGCTCATCCACAATAAGAAGCTCCACTCCCTTAAACAGCCACTTGGCCAGCACCACCTTCTGCTGGTTACCGCCGGAAAGGTATTGCACCTCCTGGGATAGCGACGGGGTCTTTATGTTAAGTTTTTGGACAAACTCCCTGGCCTCCTGCTCTTCTTTTTTAAGGTTTATAAAAAAGGATCCCAGCTTATCCAGGCCCACCAGACTTATGTTTGCCGCCACTGTCATGTTAAGGCAGAGCCCGTTGGCCTTTTTGTCTTCAGTTAGAAGGGATATGCCCCTCTCTACCGCCTGACCGGGGCTGTGGGGAGTAATATCTTTTCCGTTATGGTATATTTTTCCGCTAAATTTAGGGTCTGCCCCGAATATGGCCCTGACTATTTCAGTCCTTCCGGAACCTTTTAACCCGGCAAGGCCCAGTATCTCTCCCCGCCTTATTTTAAAGCTTATGGAGGGAGAGTTCTTGGCAAGCCTAAGACCCTTAATCTCGAAACCCACCTCGCCTATTTGATGCTTTTCCTTCTTATAGAAGAGGTTAACCGGGCGGCCCACCATCTCGCTGGCCAGGGTATCTGAGTTAAACTCTTCATCTTCCCTGGTGTGGGTGGCTACCTTTTTGCCATCCCTTAATACAGTTACCCTGTCTGCCACCTCTATTACCTCATCCAGGTGATGAGTTATATAGATTATTGCCACTCCCTGCTCTTTTATCTTTTTTACCAGGTCGGTTACCAGTTTTATGTCTTCTTTGTTAAACACTGCAGTGGGCTCATCCAGTATCAGCACCTTGGGCCTCTGGGCCAGGGTCTTTAGTATTTTGGCAAACTGCTGGTCTGAGGGGCTCAGCTGTTCATAGGGTTTTTCCACCTCCAGTTCAATGCCGTAAGATCTGGCAAGCTCTCTAGCCTTCTTATTTAACTGGGTATAGCTTACAAAAAACTTTCTTCCTACAGCCTGGGAGCCTAAAAATATGTTTTCTGCTGCGGTTATCTGGGATACCAGTATGTCTTCCTGATATACGGTCTGTATCCCTAATGACCGTGCTTCAGCAGGGGTCAGCCGGGGATGAGAGCTGGAATTTATATTTATGTTACCGCTGTCGGGGTAGTACGCGCCCGAGAGTATCTTTATAAAGGTGGATTTTCCTGCTCCGTTTTCTCCAATAAGGCAGTGCACCTCTCCTTCCCTTAGCTTAAAGGAAAAATCCACCAATGCCCTTACTCCCGGAAAAGACTTGTTTAAATTTTTGGTTTCAACAACCTTGTTGTTTTCCATGATCTTGTAATCGTTTTCTCAGCTGGAACCAGGCTCTAATTTTAGTTCTATTCCTGTTCCTTTTTTTATATGGATGATGGCTTTTTATCAAGTAACTTTTTTTATACCTAGAGCATGGTACACCAAATTCTTTAGAAAAAAATTCCTGTTGTTTTGCAGCTTTTGCGCCCCCTTTAGAGGGGCGCAAAAGCATCATATACTAAGTAGCTGTTTCAGCTATGAGTTTACCATTCATCCAAACCGCCAATATAATCAATCAGCTCATCAGAAGGTTCCCACGATATAATATCATCTATATTATCCAGTGTAGCTGGAATAGTGGGGAGCGGGATAAACTTCTCAGGCGGTTCAATACCTTGAGCAGTATATAGCCACATGGCCTTAAACAGCCACAGCCCCTGTAGAGAAACCGGTGAAGAAATAGTAGCATCAACTATTCCATCCTCCAGCATCTGTATGCCTGTAGGTCCGCCGCCGGTGGTAACAATTGGAATTTCGCCGGCCATGCCAGCATCATCCAGTGCTCCATAGCAGCCAACTGCCATAGATTCGTTATTGGCAAATATTACATCGAACTCGATTCCTGCTACTATTACGTCCTGGGTTGCATCAAATGCTGTCTCGGTATCCCAATTTGTATCTCTGCTCGCTACCAGCTCAACAGTCCCAAATTCCTCAAGGCCTTCGTCTATTCCTATCTGGTACTCTTCAACAATTCCCATTCCTGGAAGGCCTCGTGCATAGAACAGTTTGGTATCCGGATAGGTTTCGCTTATGAATTTAGCTGCTTCATACCCTACTTCTCTATAATCAGGAGCCGCATTAAATACATAGTCGCCTTCTACCTGGTCAACCAGTTTGGTATTCTCAAAAGAAATAGGTATTCCTGCTTCATTTGCCCTGCCTATAAAATCCTGAGCTGCTTCAGGAGTGTAAACAAATACACCTATGTGGTCTACATCCCTGGTTATCAGGTCTTCCAGATTACGGAGAGCCCTTTCACCATCCCACTCAGAATCCAGGACTACCACATCAACGCCTTTTTTCTCTGCTGCATACCTGAAGTTTTCAACACTGTAGCCGTTCCATTCATCTGACATGGCAACCGGAATATTACCAAACACAAGATCTACCGGCTCTTCAACAGGTTCCTCTACCGGTTCCTCAACTGGCTCTTCAGCAGGTTCCTCTACCGGTTCCTCAACCGGTTCTTCTACAGGTTCCTCTACCGGTTCCTCAACAGCACAACCTGCGAGCGCATATGAACCCGCCAGTGATACACATAATATTATAACTATTGTCCATAATGATATTTTTTTCATCTTTTTTTCCTCCTTACTTATTTCCATTAGTCAACTATCCTAATTTTTTATTCTATTTTCACCTCCTTTAGTGTCTTTTACAATTAAACATATTACTCCAAAATATCAACCTCTACCATTATCAAAATATTACCTATTTTTTAAGTGTGTAATTAAAGTTTACGTTTTATATTTCGCTTCCAGCCTCTCAAGCCGATACCTCCTGGGCTATCTTGTAGGGGAATTCCCCAACCAGCAAAGCCTCCATAGCCATAAAAGTAGAACCAATAACCCCTGCATCCTCACCCATCGATGAAAGTTTTATGGGGGGCACCTTAAAGGGCAATGTCTGCTTAATAAGGGCACTTACAGGTTCTATAAACAGTTTATTTGCTTCAGGCAAATTGCATATATCTCCCCCCACTACTATTATCTGGGGGTTTATCAAAAAAATGCTATTGGTGATAGCTACCGCCAACAGCCTTACCATCTCCCCAATTATGCCGGCAGCAACCTCATCCCCTTCCAGTGCAGCCTTACAAACTACAGCAGGGGTTAGACGGCCAGAGTCTCCTTCTATAAGATCCTTTATCCTGGTCCTTTTGCCTTCCTCAACAGCATGCAGTGCTTTTTTCTGCAGGCTTGTTACTGAAGCATGCTTTTCCAAATAACCCTTGTTCTTTACCTTGAATCCCAGGTTTTCTTCATTTACAATGCTAAACCCAATTTCACCTGCAGAGCCTTCCGCTCCCCTTATAAGGTGGTTATCTATAATTATGCCCCCGCCGATTCCGTTACCAACCTCTATAAAAAACAGATCGCTGTATTTCTGCCCTTCGCCATAATTTTTTTCTGCCAGGGCAGCCAGGTTAACATTATTTTCAATATAGACAGGAATACCAAATTCTTCTCCAATCCTGCCCCTTATGTCCAGGTCTTTCCAGCTGCCGTAGAGAGGGGCGCTTAATATTCTGCCATTCTCAGCATCCACCACCGCTGGAATTCCTATACAAATAGTTTTTATCAGATCTGAATAATTTTTATCCTCCAAAAATCCGCCTATGTCTTTATAAAGCTTGTCCATTATGTTTCTGCTATCTGAAACAGGTGATCCCCACTGCTTTTTCACAGCCTTGCCGCTGGTATCGGCTAGCATACACCTTATTCTTTCTCTTCCCAGGTCTATGCCCATAACAAAACCTTTCTGGCCATTTATTTCTACAAGAATAGGCCTCTTGCCCGTTTTTGATTTTGCCTTGCCCGCTTCTACCACATAACCCTCATCTATAAGCCTCTCTATAACCCTGGAAACAGCGGGAGCACTCATGTTTAAATCCCGGGCAAGTTTGGCCCTGGATATAGGCCCGTGCTGGCGCATGTAGTTAAAAATTATGGATGTATTTATCTTGTATTGAAGCTGAGAGCTTGCAGTTTTTGAAAATTTCAATGATTTATACATAGTTTGTTACTTACTGTTACTAAGCTATTTTAATTTATCATAAGCCGGTTTATGTGTCAATGATTTGAGTATTTAGTTTTATAGGACCTTAATTTGCAGATAACCCCTGCTCTGGATATGCTGATAAGAAAGCTTGTCCTTTAAGGCATGGCATTAGCACATACCGGAAAGCAATACCATTTTATATTAGCCATGGGAAATTTAAGCATAGCTTATGTTTAACCAATTTAAATTTTCCAATCTGCTGCCGGATACCCTCAAACTGTCCCCTCGCTGCTTATCAATTTTTCCAGATATTTCCTGGGTTTTCTCCTTATACACTAATCTATTTCCAAAATTTGCGGCCTTTCTATTTCCTTCAATTCCACTGGAGTTATTACATACTCTTTATCCCTGTAGCTGATCTGGTTATACAACAGGGTTAGATTATTGTGCACTTTCAATTTATTATAATCTTCCAGCTTTCTAAAAAACCGCCTGGATTATTTGAAATGACATTTTTGATAATTCCGCCAGCGGCTGGTTTCTGTGCACCCTTCTTTTTATATCCACCTGGGCAATACAGCCGGCACCAAACTTCTCATATATTTCTATAAGCATCCCTATTTCTACCCCGTAGCCGGTAAAGAAGGGGATGGCTTCCAGTATTTCTCTTCTTCCCGCATACTCCCTGGACAAGGGCTGGAGCAGCATGCTTAATTCCGGATAAAACAGGTTCGGTATTGGCCTGGCAAGAATTTCAGTTACCCTGCCTCCTTCCCCCTTCATATAGGTATTGTCAATTTTAAGAGGCCTTCTCTAAAAAGCCTTTACAAAATGCATATCCTTTCTTTTGATAAGGTGTCCCAGCAGGCCGTATACAAATTTTGGGCTAAAATTTTTTATATCTGAATCACACCAAAAGATTATATCTCCTTTGAGGGCATACAGGCTTTCCCATAATGCTTCCCCCTTTGCCCTTAAAGCTCCCGTATTTTTTTAATATGTTCTGATGCTTTATGACTTTAAACCCAAGGGACTTGGCAATATCCGAGGTATTGTCAGCTGAATTTGAATCTATTATAACCACTTCATCAACCAGGCCGAGGCTGTAGATATGCGGTTTGGTGATATGGAGGATATTTCCTATGGTCTGCTCTTCATTCAAGGTAGGAAAGCATAAACTTATTACTATATCTTTTTTGTTTTTTAGATAGGTTAATTCCCTTATATTGAATTCACTGTGATGGTAGGTGTTTTTGGCATACCACTTCCTTACTGCCACATATTCACCCCCATCTTTTTTTGAACCGCCCCCGGTTCAACAATTTAATCAATTTAATAATCAAAAAAAATTTTTGCAATAAGTTAAATTTTTTAATAAATACCTGATCCATAATTTAATTTGTAATCAACAATCCTTATTTTAAGCCCAGCATCTTAGGTTAAAAACCTTTTGGCTATAGCAAGCCCAAATCCCTACTTACAATAAACCTTCTCAGCCAATACAGTTTAATGCCTGAATACAGAGATCTTAACAGAAAGCATGACAGCTTTATAATAAAAAGTATGGATATAAACATTATTCCCATAAATCCAGGAGACAAAAATATTTTATTTTCCCTAAAAACAAATTGTGAGAAATCTCCGCCCTCCCTGTCAAGATAGGAGATCAGATAGATATAGGTCATGAATTTTTCAATAAAGGGCAGAGGCAGTATAATGCAAACAGGATTCTTGATTTTATGGCCATAAAATTAAACCTGCTTCCCCAAAGAATCTACCTGGCTGTATCCGGCAGGGACATATATGTGCCCTCTCTTAATTTTGTATTTGGCGCAGCTTTCCTCCATCCCCGTGTAAGCCTTATTTCAACTGGCAAACTGAATCCTGCTTTTTACAGCACCGCAGGGCAAAAAACCAATAACTATGAAAATATATTTAACCATAGGATAATTAAAGAGGCGGTCCATGAAATAGGGCATACCTTGGGCCTGGGACATTGCTCCCTGTCCGGTTGTGTTATGTTTTTTCAAAAACCCTTCAGGATACGGACAGAAAGGGGTTTTACTTTTACAAATTATGTAAAAAGGAGATAGACAAGGTAATAAAATGAATGACAGATACTGGTCTAAAAGAGGAGAGCTTTGCTATGTTTATAAGGGAGAAAAATTTTATACAATAACCCCACTCCCTTTTTACCTTAAAAGAAGGAAAATTTTACTTGATAATTTAAACAAGGTAATCAGCCGGTTAAAAAAGGAAAAACTTAAACTAAGAGTCTGCGATTTTGGCAGCGGAGATGGATTTTACTGCTGCTGGCTGGCAAAGAAACTTCCTGGTTCGGAAATAACCGGCTTCGATATCTCCCCTACCATGACCGAAGAAGCCATAAAAAGGGTGGAAGAAGAAGAAATCCCCAATATAGCCTTGTACTGTGATGATTTTAATAATAAAGATAAAAGTTATGACCTGGTTTTAAGCCTGGCGGTATTGCAGCATTTCAGGAACAAGGATGAAATCGCAAAAAAGGCAAAACAAATATACAGCCGCCTCGAAGATGGCGGATTCCTGGTCTTATTTGAAGCTACCTCAAAAAAACCGGGAGCAAACCAGAAACTTCTTAAAAGGACTGAAGATTTTTACCAGGGCATCTTTGAATCCAATGGTTTTAAGCTGGTAGAGAAACATTTTATATCTTTTCCTTTCTTTAATTTATACCAGAGAAAATTCCTGAACCTTATTAAAAGGTCCTTTAAGGGAGACCCGGTCCAGAAAAGCATAGCCACAAACAGAAACTTTTTTGTAAATGGGTTAAATAAATTTGTCCTTATACTGGGCTGTTTTTTCGATAAATTTTTTACCCCTCAGGACGGAAATACTTTTTTTGTTTTCAGGAAAGTATAATTTTGCAGCCCTCAGCCATCTTATAAATTCATAGGGCTCCATATAATTTTAGCTTATTGTTATCTGCTGCCTGCCGGTCAGCCGTATCATCCCCTATATGGGTAATTTCATTATACCCCCGCTTCAAAAAATGCATATCGCCTTTAAGTACCACAAAATCAGGGCTGGCTGCCTGGTTTTTCCAGTTACTGTACTGTTCTTCTCCTGCCTGCCCTAAAGAAACCAGCTAAAATTCTACCGGAAAGTCTATCTGCCTTTTGTTTAACTTTTTATCCCTTGCAAACCTCTAAGCCTGGTTGTACTGCCTGCAGACAACCTCCCAGGAAACCACATTCTCCAGGTATTTCTTTAGGTTGTTTCCCAGATTCATCCTAAGCTTCCCCTCAGAAGCCAGCCTGATTACCTTTTCCCTGAGCATGCCTTTGTTGGTAAATAAAAGCCCACCTTCGCTCTCCAGCGTCAGGGCGGTAAGCCCTTCCACAGGGGAAGTGGTAATAAAAGGCTTGTTCAGGGCAATTATTCCTGCCAGAGTTCCCGACTGTGTCTCGTCAACGGTGGGAAGAACTATTAACCCGCAAAAGGCCATCACTTCCTAATACACATCCCCACAGGGCGTAAATTCGTAGTAATGGGCAAGCCCTTTTTGCTATAAAATTTCTATCCCCTTCTTATATTTCTGGTAATGGTGCCGGTTCCTGTAGGTACCTGCGGCTAAAAGGTCCCAGTGTTTTCCGGTCTTTTTGAGAAAAAAGATGGGCAGTAAAAGCCTGGGGTTAATCAAAAAACACCAATTCAGCCATTGCATTGATAAATTTGAAGAGCTCTACTACAGCCTTCTAGCCCAGTTTAGTTACCGGAAAGCCGAATAGAGTTAAACATAGAAAAATTAAAAGCCTCCCTGTAAATCTTCTCTTACCTGTCAGTATCCTGCAGAAGAAAGGTTTTGAAAAGAGAATGCAAACTGCAGCCTTAGCCGGCCTAAATTCTTAAAAAAACTTATATCCCTTTTTTTACAGCCCAACTCTATATTTATACCCAAATCCATTTCCTTTAACCTATCCGGGACCCCTGCTCCTCCTGAATACATAATTGAAAAGGTAAACCACATACCCTGATTTAAGGACTATAAAATTGCAATTCCTTATGGCTATATTTTTGCCCAGAGCCTTGCCCCCTACAGTCAAGGCTGCTATAAAACCGGTAATAACCACACTGAGAAGGGTTTTTTCCATAGTAGGATTGCCAACCAGGAGCCTGAATACGATGGCAGCCCCTACCGCTCCACTTACAATACCGGTAATATCCCCAACAACATCATTACAAAAATTAGCTACCCGGTCCGCGTTTTTAACCAATTCCACCGCTTCCCTGGCACCCTTTATCTTTTTGGCAGACATAGCATTGAGCGGCATCTCTTGCGCCGCGGTTACTGCCACCCCCACCACATCAAAGAAAACCCCTATAAGTACTATGGTGATCAGTATGATTAATGCAGAAATAAAATTTACATTCCCTATCAGGGTTTCGGATATAAAACTTAAGGCCAGAGCCAGCAGAAAGGTCCAGACAGTTATGACTATGATCCAGTTCCTTATTTTACCACTGGATTTTTTTTCCTTTGCCAAGTGCAATTCCTCCAAAAAAGATGGTGGTACGGCGAGTAAACTTTGCGGTTTAGGTCCAGTAGGATTTCCCAAATGGATACTTATGCGTTGCCACATAAGCGGTTTCCCTTTAAATCCATTTCTATAGTGTCACCATACTATAGGACTGGATTACCACTTAAACCACACTGTAATCCCCGCCGTATCTCTCAATAATGAGAACAGTCTAGGAGCTTTCCTCGACAGCCTCACCAATCACTAGCCTCTTTAGCAAGATAGGTTTCAGCCGGAGTAAAACTGCCGAGCTCAGGCAGTCTTACCATACTAAAGCGACATTCCCCTATCTCACGCAAGGCAGGCTACACTGCAATGCCTATTAAGCACTTGCAGGTTACCTCTAGGTGCATTGGTTGCCTTATACACCTAAAGTCTCCGCGGAAGCCGGGTCCACGCCCACATGCCTTTGTGGATCGCCCAACTTCCTTAACCCCCAGGACCAGCCCCCAACTGGGCGTTAGCAGCCAGACCCAGGGACTTCACCTATACGCCCTCAACGGATTTTTAGGCCCGTCTTCATGATTGGGAGTACTGACTAGAATACTGCACCATCTTTTTATAGTTTTCAAACCAACAAACTTCTGTTAGATATTTATATCATAATCGCTTTTTTTTCTCAATATCCGCACCTAACGCTGGTAGGGCGGCGTTCTCTCTTCCTTTTCTACCTCTTTTTCAAGGTTATTGATTTTCTCCTTGTTTTCCACAATCCTGTCTTCAATTTTTCTTATATCAGCATCGATTTTTTGCCTGGTTTGCCCTTCTGCCCCATCAAGTTTCTTTTTCAGGCTTAAGACTTCTGCGTCCCATTGCTTTATCTGTTCTTTCATCCTTTTTAGCAGTAATTCTTTTTCACTCATATCTATCCCTTCAAATATTTTTACCAATACCGCCTATTTCAGATTATCAAATTCAAAAACTAACATCAATTTGCCGAAAATTAGTACCGTTACATAAACCGCCTGTTTGGAATATAATTTAAATCACTATGGATGATTTTCTTTTTACAGTTCTTGGCTGCGGAACCACGGCAATTAACCGCAATAAAGGCTGCCCCGGTTACGTTTTAGAAGCCGGCGGCAAGACCATACTCCTTGAAAGCGGCAGCGGTACGCTTTACAGGCTGGCAAAAACTGGGGTAAGTGTGGACTCCATCGATACCGTCTGCTACAGCCACCACCATCCCGACCATATCTCTGACCTCCTACCCCTTCTGCACTCCCTTAAATGGGATCCCTCCCTTAAAAAAAAGACAAGAGAATTGACCATCATGGCACCCCAAAAAGTCCTGGATTTCTACCGGCAGCTTCTCTCATTTTACGGTGATTCCATAAGCCCGGATAACAAAAGGCTGAGGGTAAACCTCCGCAGCACATCAAATGGCCCTATCATTTTAGGCAATATAGCCATTGAATGCAGAAGGGTTGCCCATACCCAGGACAGCGTGGGTTTCCGTTTTTCCTTCCGGGGCAAAACCCTTGCCTACAGCGGTGATGCCGGCCTGGATGCCAGCCTTGTAAAACTTGCCGCAAACTGCGACCTCCTCCTGTGCGAATGCTCTTTTCCCAATGACAGGAAATTTGAGGGGCATATGTGCCCCAGGGATATTGATACCCTCATAAAGAAGGCAAACCCCAAAAAAGTGCTCATAACCCATATCTATCCCCATTGGAGCAGGCAGGAAAAGAAGGAGCTTGGAGATTTAACAAAAAAATACAGGGCGGGTCTGGCAAAAGATTTTATGGCTGTAAAACTTTAAGCATCACATAGGTTCACTTGAGCAGAAGGCAAAATCATTCTTTCCCCTCCCCTTAACCTTATACAGCGCCTTATCCGCATTTCGAATAAGCTTTTCTGATGTATTCCCATCACCCGGATACAGGGCAATACCTATGCTGACTGTTGAGCTGACCTTTCTGCCATCCAGGTCAATCGGCCCGGCAAATACATCAATTACCTTCCGGGCAACCCTTTCAACACTCCCATTGTCACCAACGCCGGTTACCAGCATTATAAATTCATCTCCGCCCAGACGGGCAAGGGTATCCGTTTTCCTGATTATCCTCTTAATTCTTTGCCCTACCCATTTTAAAAGCATATCCCCAACCGCATGACCCATATTGTCATTAATATCCTTAAAATCATCTACATCCAGCATATAAACAGCGAGCCTCTTTTTATTCCTCTGAGCATCAGCAATAGCCATGTTGATGCGGTCATCAAAAAGCCTCCTGTTGGGAAGGCCGGTGAGCGAATCATAATAGATAAGGCGGTTGATTTTTTCCTGGGCTTTTTTCCTTTCAGTAATATCCCTGGCAACTGTAAGGATAGCTTTTCTGCCCTCATAGTTGATAATTTTAGAGTTAAGCTCCACCGGGATTTCAGCCCCGCCCCTGGTTATGTGTGCACTTTCTGCAAACAAATGCCCCTCGTTTTTCAGCTGCTCGATTTTCTCTTTCACCCTGGACGCATATTTTGGTGAATCTATATCCACAGGGGTCATTTTCAAAAATTCCTCCCTGCTATAGCCAAGCCTCCTGCATGCCTCATCATTTACTTCCAGAAAATTTCCCTCAAAATCATGGATGAATACAGCATCTGTTACGGAGTTGAACAGCTCTAAAAACTTCTGTGCAGTCTGGGCAATCAATTTTTCGCTCTCCTGTTTAGATTCCTCAAGCTCTATTTTTTCCAGAGCAAACGCAATATCACCTGCTACTTCTAAAAACAGGTCTATCTCCTCTTTATCTTTTGTATACTCTCCCGGCACCGATAGAACCATATGCCCATAAACTTTTTTCCGCTTAAGCTCGGCACAGAAGGCTCCCCTGCCTTCGTATCCAGCCTTCAGGAAACACTCTGCGCACAAATTCTTGGGGTTCTCAATTACTGTAAAACCTTTGTCCGATACCTTATCCATGCACTGGAAACGGCCGCCTCTTTTAAGGTAGCCGCTTAACCTCTCGCCTTCACCCTCAAAGCCTGCATGGTAAACATCGCTTACTTTCCCCTTCCCGCTTACTGCAATCCAGCAATTATAATAGCCCCTGTCCCTTATCATTATATTGCATATCTCCGATAACAGCTTATGGACATCCTGCTCTCGGGTGATAAGCTGGTTCACATCCCTTATGGCTCCGAGCACCCGGTTCAAGTGGTCAATTTTTCTGGTATAGCCCAAAACCTTATTAACTGATTTCTGGATAACCACCCCCAAAATGATTATTACCACCACCACTGCAGAGCGCATAAATATTTCATGGGGCAGGGAAGGGAAAATATAGCTTATCAGGCTGCCGTCTTTAAACAAGAAGTACTCCATCACTGATTCAGCGAACCAGTAAAGTACTGCTCCGATAACAGCAATTGCTATTATCTTGTTAAAAATTCTTGGCCTGGTTATAAACATTTGATTTCTATTATATAACAAAATTGGCTGGTACATAAATAAAGGCCCCCGAGAGGAGCCTTTATTCATTTGTTTGTTTGTTTGTTTTTAAATCTAGGTCCTTAGTATTCAACCATATCCACAAAAACGCCATGCCAGTTATGGTACCAGACATCACCGGTATAACCGTTTACACTGAGCATCCCTGCTATCTGTCCTGAATCGGTGACCGTGTGAATGGTATAATACCCGTAATATTTTTCTGCTTCCTGAGCGGTTTCGCCCGCTGCCTTTCTTTCCAGGAAACTGTTTGCAAGCTCTACTGCTTCCTCTTCAGATATCTCCATCTCAAGGCCACTCCGGCTCATCGGTGTCCTCCGGTGCATCCCGTACTTAAGGTTCCACATCATATTTGGTCCGTATTCAGGCATTATTCTCCCTGACCTTTTGTCCATTAGAAGCTCCATTGCTCCAACTCCTGTATCAGCTTCTGATACTTCGATATAGAAATTGTCCGAGAACTCCATAATCTCTACAATTTCCAGGCCTTCATATCCCTCCAGGTACTCCTCTGCTCTCGCCTTAACATAAGCCATATCATAAGAAGCATCTGACTGACTTTTCCCCCAGAAATTGCCTCCCCGGCCGCAGGCAGAGCTGCCCCGGCTAAAAGTCTGACCAAAAAGGCCTGGTACCTGAAGAAGTATCAGACCCGCTAGGGAAATGGAAATAAATACCAGGCCTATTATCAGATATTTCCTTGCATTATTCATCTCTATCCCCTGCCTATATCTTTTCTGGCCTGCTCGTATTCTTCCCTGCTGATTTCACCTCTGGCATACCTGTTTTTAAGTATCTGCAGGGGCTCATCTACTCTGCTTCCGGAATCAGGGCTTCCGACCTTCTTTACCAGCCATACTATTAAAAATATTATCCCTATTACCAAAAGCACAAAAAATACCAATCCAAGCAGCATACCTATTATATTTCCTCCCCATAGATAACCGCTCATCATATTTGGCCACATCATAATATATTCCTCCTATTTTTTAATTATTATTATCCTAAATGTCGTAAAGGGGGGATATCTCCCTAAGCTCCCCCACCACTTTTCCCAGGGCTTTTGCACAGTATAGTATCTCTTCGGTGCTGTTATGCTTGCCCAGGCTAAACCTTACAGTGCCGTGAATCCACTCATCAGAAAGCCCAACAGCTTCCAGGGTATGGGAGGGAACGCCTTTTTCAGAAGAACATGCCGAGCCTGTGGAACAGGCAATCCCTTCCATGTCCAGTCTCAGAACCAGGGCTTCGCCATCTATATGCTTTACAGATAAATTCAAATTATTGGGCAGCCTCTCTGTAGGGTGCCCGTTAAATTTTACATGAGATATACTTTTTTTTATCTCCTGCTCCAGCTTATCCCTGAGATAGCGGATTCTGCTGGCATCCCTCTCCATATTTTCTACACTTATCTCCAGGGCCCTGGCCATTCCGGCTATTGTCGGTGTGTTTTCAGTAGAAGCCCTTCTCTCTTTTTCCTGTCCTCCGCCATGCATAAAGGGGACCATCCTGGTGCCCTTCCTGATGTAGAGAAACCCTGTACCCTTGGGCCCATGAAACTTATGGGCTGATGCACTTAAAAGACCTACTCCCATCTTCCCGACATTTACAGGTACATGCCCCACACTCTGCACTGCATCCGTATGAAATACTATTCCCTTTTCCCTGGTTATATCAGCTATTTCTGCTATAGGCTGCAGGGTACCGATCTCATTGTTGGCATGCATAACCGACACCATTATGGTCCGGTCACAAATAGCCTTTCCTACCTCTTCTGCATCTACTCTTCCATGGCTGTCCACTTCCATAAGAGTTACTTCAAAGCCCGACTTTTCAAGAAACCTTAAACTCTCCAGGACAGAAGGGTGCTCTATAGCAGTGGATATTATATGGTTTCCCCTGCCCTCATTTGCCCAGGCCACAGATTTTAAAGCAGTATTATTGGACTCGGTTCCACCGCTGGTAAATATAATCTCATCGGTTTCAGCCCCCAATATTTCTGCAATCCTTGCCCTGCTTTGTTCTACTGACTGCCTGGCTTCAGCCCCATAACTGTGCAGGCTTGACGGGTTGCCGTAAATTTTATTCCAGTAAGCAGCCATATCTTCAACCACCTCTCTGCTGCAGGGGGTTGTAGCTGCATAATCTAAATAAACACTTTCCATCTTATACCCTATTTATTCTATAGTATTAGTAGTGATAATAAGTAAAAAAAATACTTCTGTCAATATCATTTAATTTACTGGATAGATAACTGGTAAACCTTGTCAATTTCGGTAACCAGGTAATACTTGATGATATTAACCCTGACCATTGCCACCGAAGGCAAGGACAGGAAACCTTTAAGCCGGGGATTTTTTTTCAGAAAAAATGGATACTGTCCATCATTTTTACCGACTACCTCGACCTCACCGATAGCGGTTACTGCAGACACTTTAAATAAATCATCCCTGTCCCTGCGGTCATCCACCAATAAAGAAACCAGCCTGTTTTCCGCCATATAGCTGAATTTTCTGGTATCTCTGCTGGTGGCAAAGATTATATAGCTAAGATCGGCTGATGCCCAGAAAACTATTATGCTGGTATAAGGAAAATCCCTGCTTTGGGTAGCCAGCACTGCAAGCCTCTGGCTGTAAAGGAGTTCCTTAATTTTACTTTTTACCTCTTTTTTGTCCATACTGGTATTATAATGTAAAGAAAACAAACTTTATACTTTGCAGGCAATAATTTTTTCATTGGGATGCTATAATAACAAACGAGGAGGATATGCTATGGCTAAAAAGGATGAGATGCACTGCCCGGAATGTGGGGCATATATTAAAAAAGGGTTTATGACCTGCTCAAACTGTAAACTCAAGGTAAGGCTAACCAAGCAAATAAACCAACAGGAAGAAGACAGTAAAAAATAAGTTATTTTAGAGGTCGCCGGCCTAAAAATTTTTCTAAATGGGCATGGTTGAAAAATTGCTAATTTTTTGCTGCTGCAAGGTGCCTGGGCCAACCTTTTTAAAAACAGGCCCCTGCCTTATTTAGTTTCTGCGGCAGGGCTAAAGCTACCCACACAAGGATATCCTCTTTCCTGTGGTTCGCAATACCAATCCTGGTATTCCTCACAATTGTTAACCGGGTATACCCTGATATATCTACACTGCTTATCCTTGCTGCAAGCTCCGCAGATGCCCTTCTCTCTCATTTTCCCTCCTAAAACGAAGAAGAGGCCTCCGTATAATCCGAAGACCTCTTTGTCACTTATAAAATAAAAAAGCCTTCTGCATATCACAGAAGACTTCTATGTCTAAAAGTGCACCGCTGCACTGATAATAACTTTAATTATATTTTAAGGATTTGTCAACTTAAGAAATTCACTGATTTTTTCCCTGTAGAGTTCACTGGAAACTAGAAAGCCGTCATTATGGGAACCTTTTATGGCAACTATTTCTTTGCGGGTCTTTATCTCAGAATAAATTCTTTGGGCATGTTGGTAAGGTATATATTCATCATCCTTGCTGTGTATTACCAGCACCGGACAATTTAGCCCGGAAACAAAATCAAGGGTATCATATTCAAACCTGAAAAATCTCCTCACCGGCAGGAAAGGATAGAGCTCTGCGCCTATATCCTTTATGGAGGTAAAAGTAGAGTCAAGTATAAGGGCAGCAGGATTTCCGGAGCTAGCCATATGGGCTGCCACTGCACCTCCCAGCGACCTTCCATAAACAACTATTTCTTCCTCTTTTAGGCCCCTGTCCTCTTCCAGATACCGCATCGCTGCCTGTGCATCAAGGTAAGTCCCTTCTTCGGTGGGGCTTCCCTGGCTATTGCCATAGCCCCGGTAGTCTATTATGAATACAGACAGGCCAATGCTTTTAAATACCCTTATAAGCTCCAGCCGGTGGGAAATGTTGCCCCCGTTTCCATGAAATAGAAGCAGGACAAACCTGCTCCCTTCTTCCGGTATAAACCAACCGTTTATTTTGACGCCGTCTTCTGTATGAAAATATATATCTTCATAATCCATGCCTGCATCACGGGGAGTAGCTGCTATATCTCTGATGGGAAAATAAACAAATCTCGACTGGTTGGCGAACCGATAAACAGCTACACCCAGGTAGGTGACAATAAGCAGGATGAAAATGGCTAAAAAAACTTTAGAATACATAGCTATAAAAAATACTTAGCATAAGCAAAAATCGCAGGAAACCCTCCGGTGTGCATGAAAATTATGTTGCTCTCCGGACTGAATTTTTCCTTCCCCATAAGGTCCAGCAGACCTCCCATTGCTTTGCCCGTATACACCGGATCTAAAAATATTCCCTCTTTGCGGGCAAGAGTTTTTATGGCATCTATTGTCCTGCTGTTGGGGATCCCGTAACCGGGCTTCCAGTAATCATTAACTATATCTATATCCTGCATCCCCACCATTACATCCTCCCCAATAATGGCCGCAGTTTCTCTAACCCTGTCCATTATCCCCGCCGCTTCACTTTCCATCTCCCCGGTAACGCTTATGCCTACCACCCTTATATTAATCCCTTCTGTACGGTTAACCAGAGCCGCCCCGCACAAAAGGCCTGCATATGTTCCGGTGGTGCCTGCAGCGGTAACTACATAATGTGGAATAACTTTCGCCTGTTTCAACTGCCCGTACAGCTCCAGAAAACCCAGAAGATAGCCCATCGACCCCAGGGGGGTGTAGCCTCCCACCGGTATTATATAGCTTTTTGGCCCGGCCAGGCCCGCGGGCAGCATACCTTTTAGCGCATCACTTAACTCCTCTACAGTCTGGGGTCCCCCGGCAGTAAAAGGGGGTGGTGAAAGGGGGGGAGTATAAATTATCTCAGCCCCCAGTATCCTATTCAGCAATGCATTGCCCTGAATCTCCCCGCGCTTTTTTCCCGAAATAACTATTATTGGCTCAAGGCCAACCTTTCGGCAGGCTACCGCTGTTTCCCTGGTATGGTTTGACTGCGGTGCACCGAAAGTTATTACCGTTTCAGCCTTCTTATCCAGGGCTTCAGCTATGAAGAACTCCAGCTTCCTTACCTTGTTGCCGCCTATAATATCATCCCTTTTTATAAAAAGCTTATGCCCATGGGAATGCAAGCCCATGTTTTCCATCTCCTGCAGGGGAGTAGGTAAAGACCCCAGGGTTACCCTGGGGACTTTACCTATTTTTTGCTCTATTCCTTTTATTATTTCTGTATTCACCAGCTGCCTTTAATTCAAACTTTCCAAACCCGCTTACAGGATAAGGGGCTCTTGATCCTTCTTCCCCCCACAAAAACCGGCTGTTTATTTATTTTACAGTTCCTCCGGGTTTATAGCAAAACCCGCAAACCCCTGCCCCACAAATTTTATTATCCAGCCAATATCCTTCAGGTCAAATGTCTTTTAGCTCCGAACCGGTTATCTGATACTAAAAAAGGCTACGTTATTGCAATCCCTTCTTAGCTGGAAGCTATCCTGAAGGTTAATGCCAATTATTTTTCCGGCTGCTTTAATCTGTCAGCCTTTTTAGGCTGCATAAATATTATAAATATTGCAGCAGCTGCTGCAAAAACAAAAATGGCTATTTCAGCCACCAGTAAAGAAAATCTGTAATTTAGATACACGGCAGCAAAATCCAGAAGCAGGTGAAATATAAAAGCAATAGCTATATAATAATACCTTTTCTGTATGAAGGCCTGGATTATAAGGATGGATAAAAAAATCTGCACAGCTATGGCAAACACCCTCTCCATTGCCCCCACCAGGGGCATGTACCAGGCTATACCAGAGAATATTTCTTCAGCCTGAGGCACCAGATGGGGCATAAACCTGAACACTATATAGTTAGCCAGGCCGGTAAAACCAATAAGCACCATGGCTTCACCCCCGCCGCCGTGGCCAATCCCGTACATTAACCCTTTATGAAAACTCTTTGCCCTGACTATATAGCCTAAACCTATAACCCTTGCCCCTTCTTCAAATAAGGCAGCGGTAAAAGAAGCAAACAGAGCGGTAAAAATTACATAACTTTCCGCACCCAAATCTGGCCTTATTGCCGAGCTTACCCAATTATTTAAAGGTATCCTTACCAGGGAAACCAAAAACAGGGCCATTGCTAATAAAAACAGGGCCCAGGAAACCTTATACCTTTTCCAGACAAAAACCGCCAGTGCTAACGGCAGCCCGATCTCAATAATAATCGCTAGTATGGAAGCAAGATCAAATAACCCCATAGCTGCCTCCAGAGGGTAATAAAATTATTATTAGATTATAAGGCAGAATAACCGTATTTGCATAATAATTTGTATATTCTGCCAAAAGTATTTAAAATCATAAAAATGAAGTTAAGCGAAAAGGACAAAATAAGTTACTACTATAACAGCTATGTAAAGGTTGACGGCCTCTGGTTTATAAAGGTTGAGGAAAACCTCGGCTTCGAGCAGGCCCTGGAAATTGACCGCCAGGTGTGGGAAGTACTGCCAAAGATACAGGCAAGGTTCTTTAAATCCAAATTAAAAGACAAACAGGGCCTTGAGGCCCTCAGCCAGTGTATTGAGGCAAAACTTAAACTGGATAACTTCTATTTTAAAACCAACAGAACCCAAAACATGCTGCAGGTAGAAATCCATAGATGTCCCTGGCATAATATGATGGTTAAATCGGGGAGGGAAAAGCTCTCCAGCCAGGTTGGTTCCCTTGTCTGCGATACCGAATATTCAGTCTGGGCTTCAGAGTTCGGCGATAACCTGGATTTTAAGCTAAGCAAAAGGATCTGCGGAGGCCACAACCGCTGCATCCTGAGTTTCTTAAAGGCAGAATAAGCCATGGATCTGGTAACCGGCGCCACAGGACATTTAGGCAATACCCTGGTAAGAAAACTTGCAGAATCTGGCAGGCAAGTAAGGGTATTCTTAAGGAAAACGTCAGATACTTCCTGCCTTGACGGTTATAATCTGCAAAAAAGTTATGGAGATATACAGGATCCCGGATCAGTTATGGAGGCCTGTAAAGGTATAGACACTGTGTACCATACAGCAGCTGAAATATCCATTATGCCCTTCTGCGGAGACCTGCTCAACCGTGTAAACTGCAGAGGTACAGATAATGTCATATCAGCCTGCTTCAAACATAAAGTAAAAAAACTTATATTTACCAGCTCTATCCATGCATTAGCTGATACTCCTCCGGGGATTACCATTGATGAAAAGATAAGCTTTGACCCCCGCAATCCCAGAGGTGCCTATGACCGGACCAAGGCCTATGCAAGCCTGCAGGTTCTCAAGGCTGCAGAAAAGGGCCTTGATGCAGTAGTGCTTTGCCCCACGGCATTCATTGGCCCTTATGATTTCAAGGTATCCCTTCTGGGACAGTTTTTAATAGATTATATGAACGGCAATTTGAAATTTATAATAGACGGAGCATATGATTACGTTGATGTAAGGGATGTAGCTGCTGCCCATATAACAGCTTCACAAAAGGCAGAACCCGGCCAGACTTACATACTCTCCGGTGAGCAGGTTGACATGCGCAAAATGGTAAAAACACTAAGCAGGATAACCGGGAAAAAACAGCCGCGTTACTGGCTCAGCAGCCCCCTGGCCAGTCTGGGTTCATATTTTACAACTTTCTACTACTGGCTGTCAGGGGCAAAACCCCAGTTCACCTGCTATTCCCTGGCTACCATAAAAAGCAACTCCCTTATCTCCCATCATAAAGCCAACAGGGACCTGGGATACAAACCCAGGCCGTTTGAGCAATCGCTAAATGACACCCTGAAGTGGTACAGGGAACTGACTAATCTTTCTCCTGCTGGTCCATAAGTTCTTTTATTTTCTTCTGTTCCCAATTTTTTCCCGGGAATCTTGAAAACACAAATACACCCATGGCGTGCCAGAAAAGCCCTATTCCCCAGAATAAGCTAACCCAGTAAAACCATAAGCCCGCAGGGCTGGTAACCAGATTAATAACAAGCAGGGTGATATTAACCCCCACGTAAGCAAAAAGGTGGCCATAAAACCCTTTTATTTCCTCTACCCTCTTTTTTGCTTCCTTGTACTTTTGGTCTTCCAATTTTCAATCTCCTTTTCTCTTTACCAATGTATTGATAAATTTATCCACAAGCACAGGATCAAACTGTATGCCAGCATATTTCTTAAGCTCTGCTAAAGCCTGCTCCCGGGTTAACCTTTTTTTATATGGCCTGCCCTTGGTCATAGCATCATAAGCATCCATAATGGCTATTGCCCTGGCCATTATGGGTATATCATCTCCCTTTAGCCTCTGGGGGTAGCCGGTGCCGTCCCACCATTCATGGTGTGAGAGTATGGCTTCTGCAAGGTTAAGAAGCTGGGGTGTAGGCTCCGATATGTGGAATCCTATCTCCGGGTGCCTTTTTATTATCTCCCACTCTTCGGTGTTTAGTCTTTCTTTTTTCTGAAGTATCCTGTCCGGTATGGTGATTTTGCCTATATCATAAATTCCTGCCAGAAGAACAAGGTCTCTTACCTTTGCCTGGGATAAATCCATCGATTTTCCGAATTTTTCAGCCAAACCCTCCAGATATTTAAGGTGTTTTTTTGATTCCTTTTTCTTGTCTCTCAGCTTTCCAAGCAGGGCGTCCAGCATTCCGCTGTAAATACTTTTTCTCTCCAGGACTTTGTTCTTATACATCCTGTCTTCAGCTTTTCGCAATACTTTGGATATATTCTCTGAAGGCAGCTGTTTGGTAGCATAACCTAAAGATATGCTGAGCTGGATATCCTGGCCACTGTAATTGAGGCAGCCTTCTTTTATCCTTTTTATGAGCTGTTCTGATTTATCCGCTCCTGTTTTTGGGAGCAGGATAATAAATTCATCGCCTCCCCACCTGGCAATAATATCTTCTTTCCTGCAGCTAGACCTTAAAACCTCTGCTGCCTTCCTGAGCATCCTGTCCCCTTCTTTGTGGCCAAAAGCATCATTGATGAGCTTTAAGCTGTTTAAGTCTGCCACTACTATGCTCAAGGGAAGCTGCCTGTTGGTATTTAACCTCTTCAGTTCCTCTTCAAAGTATTCCCTGTTGTAAAGGCCGGTAAGGCTGTCCCTGAAACTTAAAAACCTTATTTTTTCTTCTTCCTTTTTCTTTTCGGTTATATTTCTGGAAATCAGGATAGCTGCTTCCTTCTCTCCAAGATGAAAAAGCTGGCAGCTGGCATCCACGTTTATCTTCTTTCCATGCTTGGTCAGGTTAACCATCTCAAATTTAATGCCCCGTCTCTTATAAATTTTTTGGATAATATCTTCGCAATCCTCTTTATTCTCACCGGACAGGATTTTGCAAAAACTGGCCCCCACTATCTCATCCTTAAAATAACCATACACCCTGCATGCTGTGCGGTTAGCTTCAATGATAACTGCATCCTTTTTTTCCGGATCCAGCTCAAGAAGCATGATAGAGTCAAGGGCATTATCGAACAGGCTTTTAAATCTTTCTTCGCTCTTTTCTATCTCTTCTGAAACTTTCTCTACGCTGCTTATATCCTCAACAGTGATAATTGCCGCCCATATGTCAGGTGCCCGGCCAATAGCCTCAACCCTGGCCACATGCCTGCCTATTTTTGTTTTTATTTCAATCCTTCCTGCCTGCCCATTTTCAAATGCCTTCCTGATTGCAGCTTCAAACCTGTCTCTTTCCTCAATCTCCATTAGCTGATGCAGGCCCCTTTGTTCCTGACTCTTTTTCTCTAACCGGAAAAAAGCTAAAAATTTCCGGTTGGCCGCCAATATGTTTTTATCCCTGTCTATGGCCGCCAGGGGGAATGGGTAGTCCGTAAAAAGCTTTTTAAAGTTTGTAAAATTAGTTTTAGATATTATACTGGTCAAAATTTATTTCCTCTTGCTCGGTTTCTGTGTACTGCCGGTAACCAGTAAGCAGATCCCTGCTTGCTGGTTTATATATTTCTTCCAAGATCTAATATATTTATAATATAAGATTATATAACTTACAAGCTTAAAAGAAAATCAAACACCGGAATCTATCTTGTCCACCCGGGGAGGATTCTTGCTGATACAAGACTTTGCTTCCTGGAAACTAAGCAGCTTCCTCTTTGCCCCTTTATACTGCAGAACAGACTGGGAATTGGCCAGGGCAATCTTTAGGCAGTTTTGTGTATCTTCTCCCTTTATATAAGCGGCCAGAAATGAAGAAGCAAAACTGTCCCCGGCCCCGGTAACTTCTACCACCTTTATATCCTGCGGATATAGTATGTAATAGGAATTTGCGGCATCCAGGCAGTGTACAGGTTCGCTCCCGTGGGTAATAACCGCTATCCGGGGGCCAAGTGATTTAAGTTTTTTAAGCTGGTCAATTGGCTCTCCCTTTCCCACCAGATGTGCAGTCTCTTCCTGATTAAGTATCAGGATTTTTGTCCTGGTAAGTATTTCAGACAGGAACCTATCCCCTTTTTCAGCCAGGTAATTGCTGGGGTTAAACAGCACATCCATATTTCTATCCCCGGCATAGGCAGCCAGCTTCTTTAAGGTATCAAATGATTTTCCTACCATGCTGCACAGATAAAACCATTTTGCCTTTAGCTTGGAGGTATCCAGCTCCCTGAACTGCAGGCGGTCATTTACCCCTTTAAAGGTGAGTATGGTCCTGTTTTTTTCAATGCTATCCAGTATTATGGAGTAGCCTGTCTTTAATTGAGGGTCGGCAGAATGGGAACCCAGGAAATCAATCCCTTCCTTCTTCAGCTCTTCCAGCACCTTCTCCGCACTGTTGTCCCCGCCAATTTTTCCTATATATCCCACAGACAGCCCCATCCTGGTAAGGCTTACCGCGGTATTTGTACCCCCTCCTCCGGTATCAAAATCAAGCTCATTTATAAGGAGCTTGGAGCCGCTGGGATAGGATATATAGCATTCTTCTCCGTCTATGGTCTTGATACAGATGGATTCAGACCTGTCTGTATAAGCAAAAACATCCAGTGTATTTGACCCTACGGTTATTACGTCATACATATCTATAAACCTTTCAGGTATTTATATGCACTAAGGGTGGCGCTTGCTCCCTGGCCGGCAGCCACAATTATCTGCTTGTAAGGGTAATTTGTGCAGTCGCCGGCGGCAAAAATACCCTTCGTGCTGGTTCTGTTCTGCCAATCAATTATTATTTCCCCCTGCCGGTTTAGGTCTACCAGGCCCTTTAGGAATTCAGTCTGGGGCTCATAACCGATATTTATAAAAACACCTTCCACCTTTAACCGCCGGGCATGGCTGTTCTGCTTATACCTTAGCCCGTTTACCAGCTGGTCACCGGTTATTTCCAGTACCCTGGCCTTATTTATAATGGTAACCCTGCTGCTCTGCTCGAGCTCTTCTATCAGTTTCTGTTTGCCGCCCAATTTAGTTTCCGGGTTTAAAACATATACGTGAGAAGCAATGCTTTCAAGCTGTATGGCCGAATACAAGGCGTGGTTTCCTGCCCCAATCACCGCTACCTTCCTTTCCCTGAAAAGGGGGCCGTCACAGGTTACACAATAGCTTATGCCTCTATTCCGGTATTCTTGTTCGCCCGCCACGTTTAATTTCTTTGGGCTGGTACCACTTGCAATTATGGCTGATTTTACTTTATAGCTTGCGCCGGCGGTTGCAACCTTAAAACCCTCTTCTTCAGAAGTAACTGCCACCGCTTCCTCCTCTACGAAGTCGAAATTAAACTGGTCTATGTGTTGGTTGAATTTCTGTACCAGCTCCGCTCCTGATATCTCCTGGAAACCGGTATAGTTTTCCACAGTAAGGTTATAAGTTACCTGCCCGCCAAGCTCTTTTCCGATTACATTAAACCTTATGTTCTTTCTTGCCGCATAAATTGCAGCTGTAATTCCCGCAGGCCCGGCGCCAATTATGCTCAAGTCATACATTAGCCTCTCCTGGTTTACAAAACCCACCAAAAATGACAGGTTTTGAAGGTAGCCTTTCTTCTACCTGCC
>JBNJCW010000025.1:0-25051 GCA_051744345.1 Actinomycetota bacterium | reverse complement strand
GTTAAGATCCCCTGCCTTTTCCATATCCTGGTATATGTTTCTGTTGGCCATAACCGCTATGCCGTCGGCAATATTGGGATCTATATCTGCCTTTTTGGCAAGCCCCTGGTCAAACCATCTTCTTATGGTGCCCGCCCAGTAGCCGAACTCAACTTTGGGTACCTCCACCCCGCTGTAGCGGCCGTCTTCCATCCTCATTACCGATAAGAATTTTTCTCGTGCATTCATCTGTATTCACCTTCCGTCTATAAGGTACTTTTTAAACCATCCAATTATTATATCCAGTGCTTTCTGTTTGACCGGGCCCTCCAGAAGACCGTGGTCTCCTTCCTCAAAGAGCTCAAGCCTTTTTATGTCCCCCGCCCGGTCATAAAGAAGTCCGGCGTTTTTTCTGTACGGTACAGCACCATCCTTTTTGCCCGCCATCAGAAGCAGCGGTCGGGGAGAAATCCCTGCCACATCATCTACAGGCTTCCTGCCAAAAACTGAATCGATCGATGCCAGCTCAATATAATACGTGAACTTCCTGGGGGTAAAACTTTCTCCAATCTGGTCAATCAAATCCAGATATCTCTGGGGGTAGCTTAATGCATAACCCATGGGCACCAGGTTGGAGCGGCCGTAATGAGCCTGCCTTGCCCGGTCAGCCTCCACCTCTTTGATAAATCCCCGAAAAGCTTCCTCTCCCCGGTTTGATACCCAGTTATCCTTTATCCACTGGTAGCCGTCAGCCACAGGGCTCATGGATACCACACAGCAGATCCTGCTATCGGAGGAAGCAGCCTGCAATACATTTGCTCCCCCCATACTTTCCCCCAAGGCCCCGACCCTGGCACTGTCAATGCCCGGAAAACCAGCCAGGTAGGATACCGCGGATATTATATCTTCGGTCTGCTGGCAGGCTATTATGCGGCCCAGCTGGTTTTCGCTTTTTCCGCAGCCCGAGTGGTCAAACCTCAAAGAACCAATGCCTTCCCTCCCAAGTTTTTTTGCAAGCAGGGAAAAATTACCAAACTCATCCCTGCTTGCTCCATACCCATGAGAGAGAACCACAGCAGGAAGGGCATTGCTGCTGTCAGGCAGGCATAAAGTGCCAAAAATCATTCTGTCGCCGCTGTAAAAGATTACTTCATCTTCCATATCAGTCCAGGTAAAAGACCTCTTCCAGCATTTCTATTTCAGGCCCCAGCACGGTCGGATCTTTTTTAACAAAGTATTTTTCCATATGTTCCTGCCAGCGCCTGTTGACATCGGTTTTACCCAGCTTCTCCATGCCTCTTTTGTAATCCCGGGCCTCAAGATAAGCAAAAAGGGTTCCGTCGGTGCTAAAAAAAATGGAGTAATTGGATATGCCTGCATCCTTTATGGCCCGGGCCATTTCAGGCCATATCTCATCATGCGCCTTCTTGTACTCGGTTTTCAGTTCCGGTTTGATTTTAAACTTAAATCCTACTCTTTCCATAATTCCCCCTTACTTTAAAACCAGGTCTTTTATTAGCTGCATATTATCGATAAACTTATAACCTTTGAGGTTGGAATCAATTATGTCTGATTTTTCGCTTAGCCGGTCAGCCAGATCCTTTAGCTTCCATATGAGGTCTACCCCCAGCTTTAGGGCATCCGCCCTGTCTTCCCGGGCAGCAATAATATCGATTGCTGACCAGCCTTCAAAATCGGTCTTGTTAAGAAAGTAGAAAAACTCCAACAGCTCCCAGAAGTTTATGGTACCGAATATCATGTCCGGGTCCGCATCCTTGTAGTTTTCATTAAGGTGTATCTGGTAAAGCTTATTGTGGCTGTCCAGCAGACAAAGGGACTCAGCCAGGTTCTCTCCTGCCATCAGGGCATGCCCCACATCAAGGGCAGCTCCCACATTGTCCAGGCCTATGTCGTTTATAAGGGCAAGGGCCTTTCCTGTATCAGAAACATACTGTTTCTGCCGGGGGTCCTTTGACTTTGCTTCCAAAGCTATCTTCATATTCCTGTCATATTCCCCTATCTCGGTTATGGTCTCAACCAGTTTCTTCCACCCATCCCGGTAATCAACCTGGAAGGGATAGTCAAAACCGTCATGGGCAGGCCACAGAAGGACGCTGTCTGCCTTAACCTCCCTGGCAAAATCTATGCCTTCCTTAAAAAGCTTAACCGCTTCCCTCCGCACATTCTCCTCATTGGTGCTAAAAGAGCCGTTTTTCCATTTCCTGTCTCCCCATACCTCCATGGCCACATTGGATACCTTGAGGTTATAACTGGCAAGCTTTTTCACCAGCTTGTCCGGATCCTGTGGCATGGGAGCCAGAGGATAGAAGGTAAAAAGCCCGGTTAGCCCTTCAATTTTTGACATAATCTCCAGCTGCCGCTCCACATCCATTGCATCATAATATCCTCCGGGGACATACCTCTCAGCATAGGTTCCCAGGCACCACAGATGCGCATCTACATTCAGTTTCATTTTCTTATTTCCCTCCTGTTTTGTTTAGATATTGTTGATAAGCTTCCGTCCATCTGTCAGTGTCTTTAGGCTGATAGGTGTAAACATCGGATGAACGCTTGGATATTAGCCTTCCTTCGGCCAAGCTGTTAATCTCACCTGCTGCCATAAGCTGCATCAGGAAATTTCCCACCGAAGTGGTTTCTGCAGGTCCGGCAATAACCGGTATGCCTATAGCGTCCGCGGTCCACTGGCAGAGCATCCTGTTCTGGATGCCTCCCCCTATCATGTGCAGAAGGTCCAGTTTTTTCCCGGTAAGCTTCTCCAGAGATTTAGCATCATGTTTGAATTTTAAAGCCAGGCTCTCATAAACACACCTGGCTACCTGTCCTATATCCTGCGGTTTTTTGCCCGTGCAGTTATCCCTTACCACCTGGGGCATATCCACCGTAGGCTGCGAAAAAACAGGATCATCCACGTCTATAAAAGCCTCAAACGGGGGAGCGGCAGCAGAAAGCTCGACTATCCGGTCCCAGGAGATATCAGAACCCTTCTCCTTTATCCATTTAACCCTGCACTGCTGTATAATCCACAGGCCGGTTATGTTTTTTACCAGAAGGTTGCTGTCCTCTGCCCCGCCTTCATTGAAATAGGTAAGGTCCATAACCTCCTTATTGATTACAGGGGCCTTTGTTTCTTTGCCTATGACTCCCCAGGTCCCCAAACTTAGAAAAGCCCAGTTTTCCTTGCTGCTTACCGGGATTCCTGCCACTGCCGAAGGGGTATCATGGGTAATAGGAGCTACCACCTCTATGGGGTCTATCTCCAGTTCGGAACATACCGAATCCCTGATTTTTCCAATCTTGCTGCCCGGTTTGATAATGGGTGGGAATATGTCCCTGGGCAGCCCGGCAGCATTGATGATTTTATCTTCCCATTTTTTTTCTACCTGGTTATACATTACGCTGGTGGTAATCCTGGTCCACTCATTAAAGGTTTTGCCGGTGAGGAAATAATTGAATATATCGGGCATGGTCAGAAAAGTCTTACCGTACTGAATCTCGGGCCAGCCATTTATTTTCAAAGAATAGAAATGAAAAAGGTCAAACAGGGGGCAAACCCAAGCGCCTGCCAGCTCAAAAAGCTTTTCTGCTGAAATTATTTCCAATAGTTTTTTGGAATCCTTTTCCCTCTGCTGGTCCCGGTAGTGTACGGGATTGGATATAAGTTTGCCGTTTTTATCTATAAACCCGAAATCTGCGCCCCAGGCATCCAGGCCCAGGGACTCAATCTTTTCATATTTCGAACTGGTTTTCTGCAAGCCCTCCTTAAGCTCTGCATAAAGGCTTAAAATGTCCCAGTAAAGTGTCCCTGCAGCATACACCGGCCTGTTTTCAAACCTGTGGGTTACCTCCATATCAAATTTTTGGCCATCAAAACGGACCACAGCAGCCCGGCCGTTGCTGGCTCCAAAATCAAATACCAGATAATTCTTGTAACTCATTTAAAACTCCTCCTCTGCTTTGGCAAAGATTGTATAGGCAAATTACCTTCTCCTCAGATTCAGGATAATATCCTCTGTAGTTGTCACCCATCCATAATACTTTTCCAGGCTCCTTAATGCTGCCCGGTGGTCCTCCATGGTGGCCGCAATACACCCGTCTTCTGCTATTATGCTCAAATAACCCCTGTCGTAAGCACCCCTTACCGATGAGGACAGGCACGCATCTGTCATTGCCCCCACAAAAATCAGCCGGGAAATATTATTGGCCCTGAGCACAAGGTCAAGCTCGGAGGAGCAAAACGCCCCGCTGGAGGTCTTGGCAACCACCACATCCTCCTTCCGGGGCTTGAGCCTGTCATCTATCCGGCTGGCATCCTCTCCGTCCAGAAGATGGTATGGCCTGCCTTCTTTATCCTCGAGCTCTCCGGCCAGAACCTTCCTGGGCATGCCGGGCACATCCAGAAGCTTTCCGCTCATGGAGGCAATCCTGGTAAACACCACCAGCATATTATTTTTCCTACAAATACCTATAAGTTTCTGACTGTTGGGTATAACCTCAGAATCTATCCTGCCATAATACCCTTTGCCTGAGCCGGAGCTCCACTTGCCGCTGTAACGCTTCCGTGTAATGTAATTTTGCAGATCCACAACCACCAGGGCTATCCTTTTGGTTTCCAGCCAGCTGGAAATTTTGATGCCGTGGGGCCCCAGGGGGTCCAGATCAAAAT
This sequence comes from Actinomycetota bacterium, assembly GCA_051744345.1. Taxonomy (GTDB): domain Bacteria; phylum Actinomycetota; class Humimicrobiia; order Humimicrobiales; family Humimicrobiaceae; genus Halolacustris. Next base: position 20,388 of record JBNJCW010000025.1, on the reverse strand, counting down.
CAAAATTGGTAAACATATATAATTATACTTTCCCGTTTTTCTCTATCAACCTGTTCAGTTTTTCCCGGTAGTAGCAAAAATCATCCCAGGAAACCTCCGGCGGAATAAGATGATCCCCGTAGGGTATATAGCCTCCATACTTTAGAAGCTGACCGACAGGCTCCAGCAGCCTGTCTATTTCCTGCTTTCCCAAAGGTATTCTTGATTTGGGTATACCCCCCATTATCTGCAGCTGGGGATATTTCTTTCTGGCGGCCAGCACATCCATACCCGCACTGGCCTCCATGGGATAAAGCCCGGTTATCCCTGCTTCCATAAACAGGGGTATAAGCTCATTGCAGTCTCCATCTGTATCCAGCAGTATTATATCCACACCCTTTGATTTCAAAAAACTGGTAAGCTTTTTATAGTACGGGGTCATAAACTCCTTAAAGGTTGCCGGCGATACCATGGATGCGGTGCCGGTGGATACATCTTCCCATATATGCACGCAATCTATGTCTATCTTAGCCAATACCTCTTCCCATAATGCTATCCACATATCGGTAAAGGTATCAAGTATGTCTTTTATAAGGTTCCCTTCATCATAGTAGTAGAAGAACAGCTTTTCATATCCAATGAGGTGAACAAGTGTGCCGAATATGCCCAGGGGATAGCCTCCCAGGGCAAGGGGGTAATCCCTTTTTTTATACTTTTTGACCAGCTCGTCCCAGTTGGGAGGAAACCTCTTTTTGAGGTTATCGGTATTAACCCTCTCCTGTTTAATCCTTTCCCAGCTCTCCCTGCCGGTTATGGGCCACTTCATGGAGGTAGGGATGGTGGCTTCCTCCTTAAGGTAAATCCTTTCCACCCCATCCAGGTCAACATACCTTAATTTTTCTTCATCCTCTTCCAGCACCTTTATTTCAAATTTGGGGTAGAGAAGCTGCTCAAGCTTTAACAGTATGGTCGCCTTATCAAAACCAAAGTAATCAGCAACATCATGATCCAGAGGGAATCCTTGATTGGGCCAATAGGTACCTCCGCCCCATACGCCAATGCCATTGGGTAGCTCTATCCTCTCTGCTTCCCTGGAGCCTTTTTTTCTCCACTGGCTGGTCCAGGCAGCAGTATAAAGGGAAGCCTGGAATGTCGAAATTTCAGTAGGAATCCGGGGGTAATGCTTTTGGTCAAGCCCCTGGCTGTACCAGTTTTTTATGGTTTTTCCCCAGTAGCCAAACTCCCATTTGACAGACCTTATATCCCTGCCAAATTTCATTACTTCTAAAAATCTTTCCCTGCTGTCCATCTAATTACCTCCCACCACTAATAAAGCTGCAGTCTCTTCCTGTTCCTTAATGCATCTATAGAAATGGCCAGCACCAGGAGCCCTCCTTTGATAACCATTCTTAAGAATACGGGGACATCCAAAAGTACCAGTCCGTTGGAAATAGAGCCAATTATTACCAGAGCTATAAAAGTTCCCAGATAATTACCTTTGCCTCCGCCAACTGTAACTCCACCCAGAACTACTATGGTAAGCACTTCAAGCTCTGCACCCCTGCCGTACTCGGGCCTTCCTGAACCAAGCTGGGAGGTAAGCACTATAGCTGCAAGGGCACAGAATAACCCGCTTATAACATAGCTTGCAATCTTGATGCGGTCAACCTTTACCCCCGCAAGCTTTGCCAGGTACTCATTTCCGCCAATGGTATACAGGTTCCTGCCAAAACGGGTAAATTTCAGTACCAGAGCAAGCAGTACATATATAATCAATATATAAATTGTGGTAAGAGGAACAGTTCCGGCAATAAATGTCCTCCCTATTGAATCCCATAAACTGCTGTATATCCTTACATTAAGGTCAGCCCAGAAAAAGGCTATCCCCCTGAAAACAGCCAGGGTACCCAGTGTGGTTATTATGGGGTTGATGCCTATCTTAGTTATAATCAAGCCATTTACCAGGCCTAACAGGCAACCCGCAATTACAGCAATAACCATTACCAAACCCACAGGGAGAAAACTGAATTTTAACATTATTACCGCACATATTATACCCACCAGGCCCATTATGGAGCCTATGGAAAGGTCAAAGCCACCTCCTATCATAACAATGGTGATGCCCGCCGCAAGTATACCCAGTACCGCCATATTATTAAAAATACTCCTGAAATTGCTAACAGTAAGGTAATATGGTGAAAAGGAAGCAAAGATAACTACCATCACTATATAAAGTATTATGAGGGAAGCTATAGGCGTTTTGCTCTGGGTAAAGATACCCAGCGCCTTCCTGTACCATCTTTGTGTTGAATTTAAATTAGCCATGAAACCTCCGAATATAAATCATTAACCATATTTATTCCTGCAGCCTTTTCTGTCTTACCTCATAGGTAGCTACTACTGCTACCAGAACCGCTCCCTGTGCAATCTGGACATGGTAATAATAAACATTTAACATGGTTAGGCCGTTGTAGAGCACACTTAGAATAAGGATTCCGGTTAAAGTGCCCAGTATCTGGCCCCGGCCGCCGCCAAGAGCAGTGCCGCCTAAAAGTATGGCACTTATAATGGTAAGCTCCAGACCCTCGCCGTGCTGGGGCATACCCACCATTGTAAGGGAGGTTAAAATAAGCCCTCCCAGGGAAGCCGCCAGTCCGCAGAAAACGAAGGTCAAAAACTTTACCTGCTTAACATTTATTCCCGAAAGGTAAGAAGCCATGGGATTTACCCCGATTGCATAAATCTTTCTGCCCCATTTGGACTGATTCATCACCACATAACAGATAGCAAAAACAATTATAAATAAGATTATGGGAAAAGGTATGCTAAATACTCTTCCCCTGCCCAGATAATCTATTACCGGATTCATGGCCATTACCGACTGGCCGTCCGAAAATGTATATGCCAGGCCCCTCCATACAGACATGGTACCCACAGTAGCAATAATGGAGTTGACCCCTACTACGGTAACTATAAAGCCATTGAATATACCAATAGCACAACCCATAAGCAGGCAGACAAGCACTACCATCCAGCCCGGCAACCCTCTTTCTATAAGTATTGCCGCAACCACACTGGTAAGCCCGATATTCCCCCCAATGGAAAAATCTATCTCTCCGGATATCATCACCATAGTAAGCACCGCGGCCACAATACCCAGGAAAGACAGGTTGGAAAGCATGGACACAATATTATAGGTGGAAAGGAAATGCCTGCTGGTTAGTGAGAAAAAAACAAACATGGCTATCAAAACTATAACCAGGGTAACGGTATTGCTTATAAAAAATTTATTCTGCTTTTTTACTACCGGTGCTTCCTGATTACCTGCCATATATTCCTCCTAAAAATATTAAGTTCAATTAAATTCTTATACAGGCAGTGCGCATCAATTTCTCTTCAGTTGCCTCACCAGTGCTGTATTCGCCTGTAATGGTTCCCCCGCTTATCACCAGTATGCGGTCAGATATGGAAAGTATCTCGGGCAGTTCTGAGGATATCATGATTACTGCCGCCCCTTTTTCGCACAGATCCTGCATCAATTTATAGATCTCTATCTTTGAGCCTACATCTATTCCCCTGGTAGGCTCGTTAAGTATGATAATTTTTGAACCGCTTTCCAGCCATCTGGCCAGGACCACTTTCTGCTGGTTACCCCCGGAAAGGCTGTTAACCTCCTGGTTTATGGAAGGCGTATTTATGCCCAGGCTGCTTACCCACTGGTTTGCCTTTTCTCTTTCTACAGACTTCTTTATAAGGAAACCCTTGCCCAGCTCTTCGATATTAGCCATGGTAATATTTTCCTTTACACCCAGCATAAGGGCCAACCCTTCCAGTTTTCTGTCCACCGGGACCATTCCAATATTGTTATCTATTGCCTGCCAGGGTTTTCTAATATTGATCTTGTCTCCATTTAAGTAGACCTCTCCCGCCTTTAGGGGATTTGCCCCAAAAAGAGTCTTGACCAGGTGTGTCTTACCAGAGCCAAGCAGGCCGAAAACCCCTAAAATCTCGCCTTTTCTCAGCTCGAAGCTTACATCTTCTATTCCTTCCGCCTTAAGGTTTTTAACCCTCATAACCACTTCCCCAATAGGCACCTTTCTTTTAGGATACATATCGCTTATGTCCCTTCCAACCATCATGGTAACCAGCTGGTTGTCGGAAGTATTTTTTGTATCTACTGTTCCAATTTTTTTACCGTCCCTGAGCACGGTTACCCGGTCGGTTATCTCGAATATTTCTTTTAACCTGTGGGAAATATATATAATAGACACCCCGCTGTCTTTAAGAGTCTTTATTATTTCAAACAGGGAATCTTTGTCCTCTTCGCTCAATGCGGCTGTGGGTTCGTCCATTACCAGTATCTTTGCTTTTTTTGATATCGCTTTGGCAATCTCTATAACCTGCTTTTCAGATACAGACAGGTCCTCCATCACTGTATTGGGATTTATATCTATATTAAGCTGCTTTAAAATCTTCCTGGATTCTTCGACCATCTTTTTCCAGTTAATAATGGGGAAAGGCTTTTTTACCTCCTGCTCCCCTAGAAAAATATTCTCAGCTACAGTAAGGTTTTCCATCGTGTTGAGTTCCTGGTATATAACTCTTATCCCTGCAGCCATGGCTTGGGCAGGATTTTTAAATTCAACCTTCTGCCCTTCAATAAATATGCTTCCTGAATCTTTTAAATAGGTACCGGCCAGAATCTTTATAAGGGTTGATTTTCCGGCACCGTTTTCACCCAGAATACCCAGCACCTCTCCTTTGTTAAGGTCAATTGACACATTATCCAGGGCAACCACACCGGGAAAGGTTTTTCTTATGTTTTCCATTCTCAGGATAATATTATTTTCTTCAGTCACTTTTCACCACCTGTTATGTTAACCCTGGGGAGATTAGGGAATCTAATCTCCCCGGTTGTTTAATATGCTACTTCACCACTAGACATATTATTCTGGATAAAACTCGTCGACGTTATCTGCAGTTATTACTTCGTTCTCAACAAACAAAAACGGCGGAACTGCCTGGCCCTGCAGGAATGCTGAAGCTGCAGGTATCAGGTATTCGCCATACCTTTCCGGGAAGTAAGCAATACCGGCATCGGTTAGTCCTTCCCTGATCTGGGCTTTTCCTACATCATCTACGCCCTGGGTGATAATAATCCAATTGTCAGGATCCCACCTTCCGGCAGTCTGAATAGCAGAAATGCATCCGTCCATGGTCTGCTCATTTACAGAAGTAAGAACAAAGTTCTCTGCATTAGGAACTGAAGCCAGCACATCAGCCATTGCTGCATTAGCCTGCTCTGCCTCTCCAGCACCGCCATCAGCTCTTATGGTTATAGGATCAATAACATCGGCCCCATACTCATCCACAAAGGCTTCATAGAAACCTTCGGAACGAAGCATAACTGCTTCCCCGCCTGCAGGCATTTGCATAAGTACGATATTGTCAATGGTTTCTATGCCGCCCTGGTCCTCAACCAGCTCTATGGCCTTTTCACCAGCCATATAGGCAACCTGGAAATTGTTAACCCCCATGAAAGGCGCTCCCGGCACTGCCACGTCTACCGCTATTATAGGAATACCGGCATCACCGTATTTCTGGGCTACAATAGCGTTAACCTTTGAATCAAACTGGAACCATATCAGCACTTCAGGCTCTCTGGCCAGAAGTATGTCCGCATTCTGCAGCCCTACTGTAGCATCATACTGATTATCAGCATAATATAGGTCGCCGGATGCTCCGCCAGCCAGCTCCCATTCCTTCTGCACGCTGCCGTAAACCGCATTACAGAATGGTATTCCTCCCATAATATCGGTATAGGCAATGGTACGGCCTTCTGCCGGGCTGTCCGGATAGGGATCGTCGGTGGTCTGTGCATGTTCTTTTAGCATCTCATAATAGTCGTACGCACCTTCTTCAGTTGCTTCCTCAGCTGGCTCTGCTTCCTCAACTACAGTCTCCACCACTGTTTCAACCACTGTTTCAACCACGGTTTCGGTAACTACCTGGGGTTCAGCCTGGCAGCCAAACAGAGACGTACCAACTGCAAAAACCATCGCCAGCCCTAAAATTGTTACTATTTTCAGTTTTCTCATTTTTCCTCCTTAGACATTTTTATCGATATCAGATTCATTATTCAAGCAGCCCAAAAAGCCCTTGATTACTTTCTGGACCAAACTTTTTACATATCCACCCCCCCTTTACATCCTTTTTTTAATTATAGTCCAATAAGTACTGCAAATATAGCTATTTAAGCCTATATAAGTCCTTTTTCCTTGTAGTACTCGGTAGCCTCATCCAGTATCTTCTGTACCTCTTTTTCCTGCTGGTCGGTAAGGGGTTCAGGCTTATGGGCAGCAAGTATCTCCTCCATTTTCTCAGCTGCCTTTTCAATTACCGTCTTTTTGTCCCCCTCCCACCACTGCTGGTAAGAGGTCTTGTCATATACGTCAGGCATAAAATCCTCACTCTTCCAGAACTTCCTGGTCTCCGGTATGCTGAGAAAGGTCCCCGAAGAACCAACCTTGGATATAAGGTCCAGGCCGATAGTAGCGTCACTTACATCAAAGCCTTCAATTATTCTGCCTATAGTGTTGGCTACATCATCATCAATTACCGCCAGTATAGGGTTGTAGGCAAGCTCACCGGTAACCCCGCCGTGAAGCACTATCATATTGGCCCCCGAAAGGGCTGAGCACATGGCCAGGGGCAGCTTTTCAGCTGCAGTCTGGTAATCAATTTTCTTGGAATTGGAAAATGCTGAACCGGTGTTGTTAACGGGTATCCTGTAAACAGAATGCCATATCTGGTTGTATGCCATCTGGTGCAGGGCAACCGCAGAAGTACCGAAGTTGAGGTCCCCTGTAGCCATGTTCATGGCGGTAACAAAATTATTTGCAATTACCCCGCAGCCCGGCTTTATGGCCTGAAGCAGCACTATGATAGCCAGAAGCTCCGCATTGTGGCTTACGCTGGCACCGGCCACGGTTACCGGATGGGAACCCCCCATAATAGAGCCGGAGGCAATATATATGGGAAATCCTGCATCCAGGTAATAGAAGGCGGCATTGCAGGCATCCTCGGAAAGGGAAAGCGGTGCGGCGCCCTCAACACAGCCAAGCAGCTGCGCTCCCACAGCCTGGGCAAGCCTGGTCTCCCAGATAAACGTATCGGTTGGCTGAGCCCCGCGGGAAGGTTTGGTGGAGTACCTCATCCTCTGGGCGCAGCTTACCGGACAGGACATAACCGGCGGCACCCCCTCAAGCTCAAAATAGGGGGTGTATGAGGGAAACACATTTACCGTATCCAGGGCATCAGACACTATAACCGCTTCATTGTTCTGCTCTATGGTAGGCATGGAAACCTTGCCCGTCTCCACGTCTGAATACCTTGCCCCCGCTGAGTTCATAAAGTATAAGGTGTTGGCCCCGAACCTGACACTCTTGTCCCTGTCCCTGGCCTTCACCATAAAGCTTGAGGGCGTGGAAGCAACGCATTCTTCCACTATATGGGGAGGTATTTTTGCAATCCTTGTATCATAGTCTACCCTACATCCCCTCTCATCCAGCACCTTCAAGGCCTTTTTTGAATCAAATTTAAATCCCGCATCCTCCAGCACCTGAAGTGTTGCCGAATGTATCTGCTCTACCTGGCTGGAACTTAATATCTTTATAGGTTCAAAATTTCTTTTAAATCCCTGCTGCATCATATCCTCCTAACTGATTGACAGTAGCCTTTTGGCTACCTTTACCCCTTCAGGAGCTGTAGCCCCGTAACCGTCAGCACCGATGGAATCGGCAAATTCCTGGTTTATTGGGCTTCCCCCCACTATAACTTTTACCTTTTCCCTCAGTCCTGCTTTCTTCAGTCCCTCTACAACTTTTCTCTGTTCGGTAGCGGTGGTGGTAAGAAGTGCCGACATAGCCAGTATCTCGGGGTTTTCCTTCTTAACAGACTCCAAAAAAGTTTTTGAATCTACATTTACCCCTAGATCTATTACCTCAAAACCTGCAGCATAAAGAAGGGTGGACACCATCCCCTTGCCAATTGAATGGATATCCCCAAATACAGTACCGATGACCACTTTTCCCAAACTTTCCTGTTTTTTGCCCCTCTTTTCTATCTCTTCGTTTATTACCGGAAATGCTTTCTTTAAAACCTCAGAAGCACAGACCAGATCAGGTAGAAACAACTCGCCTGAACCAAACTTTTCTCCTACAACCCTTATTGCTTCAGTTAAAGCTTTGGCTGCCTGGAGAGGATCCACTCCCTTCTGTATTGCTTTTTCAGCTGCACTTTGGGCATTATCTACATCGAAGTTAAGCACAACATTTTTAAGGTCATCTAAGACACCGGCCATGTCTTCCTTTCTCTAAAATACTAAACCTAAAAATAATCCGGAAAAGATTTTTTTAAAAAAACGATTTTAAACATATCAAAAAAACGTTTTTAAGTCAACAATTTGACCCGCCCTTGTTTTAAATAATATTCTGTTATGGCGGAGGGCCTACCGAATCCCTCTCCACCAAAATGGTGGCAAGCTTTATATTCCTCTGCTCTACTTTCCTTTTTTCCACCAGGTCCAGAAGCAGGTTCATGGCTGTCTGGCCCATCAGCTTCTTGGGCTGTTTTATGGTGGTAAGAGGCGGCTCAAGAAAGTTTGAGAAAAATATATTGTCGAAACCTATTACCGAAACTTCCTCGGGTATCCTGATACCCTCGGACTTTAAGGCTTTAACCAGGCCGAATGCATTTACATCAGAAATGGTGGCAAAGGCGGTAGGGGGAACCCCCTCCTTTAAAAATTTCATGATAATCTCAAATGTGCCCCCTGTTTCATTGAGCTTCATATAATCATCTATAACCACCACCCGGGGATCATACTCCAGATTATTTTTCTCCAGCCCGCTGCAGTAACCCAGATAACGGTTGCGGGCTGTGGTCTGTTCTTCAAATTTGAAAGTTACATATCCGATTTTCCGGTGGCCGAAACTGTACAAATAATCCACAGCTTTCTCCATTGCCTCCTTATTGTCAATTAAAACAGAAGGGATATCGGTATCGCTTATCTCCCTGTCTACCAAGACCAGGGGGATGCCCATCTCGTATATTTCCCTTACAAACTGCCGGTTATCATAGCCCCCCAGGAAAATAAAGCCGTCTATAAACTGATCCAGGAAAACATCCACCTGCATTTCTTCTTCCCGCATATCGTAAAAAGTACAGGCTATAAGCAGGGTGTATCCTCTGTTTCTGGCTACCTCTTCCATCCCTTTTATAACATGGGAGGTATGGGGATTGGCAATGTCCTGTACTATGATTCCTATGGTATTGGTGCTTCTGGTCCTAAGCCCGCGGGCAATTATGTTCGGGCGGTACTTTATCTTTTCCAGAGCTTTTAAAACCTTTTTCTCTGTTTCCTTGCCTACCACCCCTTTTTTGTTTATGACATTGGAAACAGTAGAGATGGCCACACCGGCTTCCCTGGCTATATCTTTTATGGACGGGTTCTTTACTCTCTTATTCAAATTAATGCCATTTATAATTATACATATAAATTATAATAGCATAAAAACGTTTTTTTAAAAGAGGTAAATTAAAAAAGCTGCCCCTCGGGGCAGCTTATATTAACTTTTATTACCTTCCTAAGGCTTTTTTCCTTTTCTGCACATATTCCTCTATCTCTTTCATGGATCCCGAAAATTCCTTTGCGGTGTGCTGGAAAGAAGGATGGTTTGCAAAGTCATCGATTTTCATTCCTTCTTCCTCATAGCCCTGGACAAAATAGGGAATTTTTAAAAGCTTTTCCATTATGGAATCAGGGACCGGCTCATCCATCCGGCTGCATACATCTTTTTGTTCGCATATGCCCATAAAATCACTTATCATCTCCGGGTTTATGGTATATACCATATTTCCCCCGGCTACCTTTTCTATATGTATAACCTCATCCGGATTTGGACCCACCCTTGATGAACACAGCAGCAGCTTGCTGATGTACCCATTGGCAGGGTCATTTAAAATGCTGTGGGCCTTCTTGGCAATAGCAACACCTGTCCACCGCTGGAGCTCTTCAGTCAATTCTATGCCTGCCTCCTTTGCGCTCCGGGCATATGCTTCCATTCCTTCAAACCTGCCTATCATTATAGTTATAACAGAGCGCCACTGGCTGTAATCAATGCCCCACCTCTGTCCTCTCTCATAACCCCTTTTTACCGCCTCTGCCACCTGGACAACCTGGGGGATGTCAAATACGAGGGTTGCATTGGTAGGCACGCCCACAGAAGTCAATATCTCTATTACATATATTCCCTCCTTGGAACCGGGGCACTTGACCATTATATTTGGGGAAATCTTCTTCAGAGTCAGGGCCTGGCCTAGCATCTCCTTTACATCGGTTACCAGGCGGGGATCAACCTGGGCACTTACATAGCCCCTCCTGTAATTGGATTTTTCAAAGGAAGGCATAAAAAGTTTGGTCCCCTTTTCAGTTATAGCCTTATAAACCTCCCAGGCCAGTTCATAATCTGATTTTTTGGGATTATCCTCTATAATCTTATCTACAATGGGATCCACCTGATCCGGTATGAGGTCCAGTACCTTCCTGGTAAGCCTGGGATTGGTGGTAACCCCGTCAAACAATGTATCCCGGGGATTATCTTTGTCAAATAAAACTTTAAGCCTCTCCCTTACAAGCTCTTTCTCTCCATCAGGGGCCTTATCTATTTCCTGCTGGGCCCAGGTTTCAAATACCAGGGGGGAAGAATCCCACCATACCTCCATGTCCTTTGATGTTTCAGAAAGCCGGTGTATTGCAGATTTCTCATACTTTGCCATTTTTTTAAACCTCCAAGTTTACAATAAAATTTCCATTTGTATTAAAGCTAAAGTTCCTATAGTATCCCCTTTACGGCATCCACTATATCTTCCTTATGGGGAATTGACGCCTGCTCCAGGGTTGAATTATAGGGGATGGGGGTATTCAGCCCGGCAACAACCTTAATGGGGGCATCAAGCCAGTCAAAGGCGGCATCCACTACTTTGGCGCAAATATCTGAAGCTATGCTTCCCCTCCGGCAGGCTTCGCTTACCACTACCAGCCTGTTTGTCTTCTTAACCGATTCTATAAGGGCATCCTCGTCCAAAGGAACCAGTGTCCTGGGGTCGATAACCTCACAGCTAATCCCTTCCTTTTGCAGCTGGTCAGCAGCCTTCAGTGCTTCAAAAACCATCGCCGAATAAGCAAAAATGGTTACATCGGAGCCTTTTCTTTTAATATCAGCCTCTCCGAAAGGTATAAGGTATTCTTCGTCGGGTACCTCTCCCTTGTTAAGATAAATCATCTTCTGCTCGATAAACATCACCGGGTTGTCATCCCTTACCGCGGTCTTAAGCAGGCCCTTGGCATCATAAGGGGTGGCAGGCATTACCACTTTCAGGCCCGGCACATGGTAGAACCATGCTTCCAGGCTCTGTGAATGCTGGGCGGCAACTCCCCTTCCTGCCCCTCCCTGCGTCCTAATGACCAGGGGCACATTCAAACTGTCTCCGGTCATGTACCTTATCTTTGCTGCCTGATTTACAATCTGGTCCATGGCCAGGGTAGCAAAATCTATAAACATAATCTCTGATATGGGACGGTAACCGGTAAGGGCTGCCCCTATGCCTGCCCCCACTATGGCAATTTCTGAGATGGGGGTGTTTACCACCCTGTCCGGGCCGTATTTGTCCAAAAGTCCCTTGTACACCCTGAATGCTCCCCCGTAGACTCCAATATCTTCGCCTATAAGAAACACCTTCGGGTCTCTGTCCATCTCTTCGGTAACCGCTTCCCTTAAAGCTTCTCTATATTCAATTTCCCTCATAACTTTCCTTTCCTATGGTTTAAAACCTAAGATTCTTAAATATGTTTTACTTCCTCTAAAAACTTGTCCAGTTCCGGCTCCGGGCTTTTTTCCGCAAATTCTACAGATTGTTCAACCAGTTCCTGAATTTCTTTGTCCATATCCTCAAATTCCTTTTTGCTGATAATTTTGCCGCCTATCAGTTTTTGGGAGTAGTTTTTCAAAGGGTCCTTTTCGCTCTTGTAATAATCGGCTTCCTCTTTCTCCCTGTATTCAGCAGGATCATTGGGGTGGTGGCCGGTAAAGCGGTAGGTTTTTGCCTCAATAAGGGAAGGGCCCTTGCCCTTCCTGGCATGCTTTACAGCTTTAGCTACAGTATTATACATCTCTTCGGGGTCTGTGCCGTCTACAATATATCCGGGCATTGCATATGAGCCGGCCCTGTCGCCTACATTTTCACAGGCTACAGATTCCTTGGAACACATGGATATGGCATAAAGGTTATTTTCACAGATATAGATTACCGGCAGCTTGAAAACGGATGCCATATTCAGGGATTCATGAAAAACCCCGTTGTTTGCTGCACCGTCCCCGAAAAAGCATAATGTAACCCTTTGTCTGCCATCAAACTTGCAACCAAATCCAGCCCCGACGGAAATGGGTATTCCTCCGCCTACTATGCCGTTGGCGCCCAGTATGCCCAGCTCGGTATCAGCAATATGCATAGAGCCTCCCCGGCCCTTGCAGTAACCGGTGCTTTTTCCCAAAAGCTCTGCCATCATCTTATTGAGGTCTCCGCCCTTGGCGATACAATGCCCGTGCCCCCTGTGTGTAGACACAATGTAATCATCATCTTCTATGGCCTGGCACGCCCCGGCAGCAATAGCTTCCTCCCCCAGGTAGGGATGCAGATACCCCCATATTTTTGCTGTCTGGTACAGCTGGATGGTCTTTTCCTCAAACCTCCTGATGGTAAGCAGGGTCTTCAGCATGCTTATCTTATCTTTCTTTCGCAGTTTAGACATATTCACTCCTCGTTTTAATTACCAGTTTGGTATTATATGCAAATTATTGCATTTATGCAACTAAATAAAATCAAGTTTTTTTCAATACAAGCTCTGCAGCCTTGCTGTCAGTTACCAGTATGTTTACCAGCCCGCCTTCCAGTGCCCCGTAAATTGCATCAGCCTTAAGCTGGCCGCCGGCAACCCCGATGGAATAGGGTACATTGAGCAGTGACTTTACAGGCATGGCTATCAGCCGGCCTGCCAGGCTGCTGTCGCAAATCCTTCCATTTGCATCGAAGAAATGGGAAAATACATCCCCTATGGCCCCGTCTTTTCTCAGGCATTCCAGGTCATCGGCACTGATATGGCCTGTTTTTATAAGGGTGGATATCATCTGGGGGTACAGGGCGCCGATACCCACCAGGGCAACACTTATCTTGTCAAAATAGTTGGTGGTTTTCTTTATGGCAGATTCATTTAAAAAAAGATCGCGGCTCTTTTTGGAATCAACAATGGCCGGAGCATACAAAAGATGGGGCTCTGCCCCAAAACGGGAAGCGAACCTCCGGGCTATGTCATGGCAGTTGAGATTTACCGAAAGCTGGTGGATGCCCCCAGTAATCTGCACCACTTCCACCTGCTTGTTTATTTTTGGAGGCAGGTGGTTTATTACCTCGTTTACTGTTGTACCCCAGGCTACACCCACTATGTCCCCGTCCTTTATAATCTCCAGCAGGTAATTGGCTGCCGCCTGGCCCAGCTTTGATTTAAGCTCCACCTCCGAAAGGCCGCTGTTTTGGACCACAATCGCCCTCTTTAGGCCAAACCCTTTTTCCAGCTTTTCTTCCAGGTTTGATATGCCCTGGCCGGGATCGATAATATTGATCTGCACCACGCCTGTATTTACGGCCCTTTTCAGTATCCGGTTTACCTGATACTTCGATATTTTAAGTTTGCTGGATATATCTTCCTGGGTGAGCCCATCCCTGTAGTAAAGGCTTGCCACCTTTACCATAAGTTTTATATCATAGGTCATATAACTATTTCTCTAACTGTTCAATTTTTCTAACTTTGTCTACAGTACCGCCGGTCCTTTCTATGGAAAGCCACACCTTCAGTATTTCCTGGGCCAGATTGGTGCCCACTATAAAGGAACCCATGGTAAGCACCTGGCAGTCATTGGAAAGTATTGACCTCTGCGCTGAATATATATCATGGCATACTGCAGCCCTTATTCCCTTGAACTTATTCGCGCATATGGCCATCCCAACCCCGGTACCGCATATCAGGATGCCCCGGTCAAAACTGCCTTCCTGGACTGCGGCGGTAACTGCCTTGGCCACATCGGGATAATCCCCGGGTACATCGAATACCTTATGCTCCACTTTCTTTTGCTCTAAAACCTCTATAAGGTCCTGCATCCTCTCTTTAGCATTCTCATCGCAGCCAATTGCTATTTTCATGTTTTCCTCCCTTAGAATTTATTTAAAAAATCTTCTATTTTCTGGGCAATCTTCTCACCGGTAAGCCCGTAATATTCTATTAGCTCCTCATATTCCCCTACCACTGCAAAACTGTCGCCTATCCCTATTTTGTTTAAAAAAACCGGGCCGGAAGTTGAAAGCACATTAGCCACTGTGCTCCCCAGGCCGTTGACTATGCTGTGCTCTTCTACGGTTGCCACCTTCCCTGTTTTGGCACTGGACTCAAGAATCAGCTCCCTGTCTATGGGTTTTATGGTAGATATGTTTATGACCTCTGCATTTATCCCCCTGGCCTTGAGCAGGAGCGCGGCATCCATTGAGTTTGCCACCATGGTAGAGGAAGCAATGAGAGTGAGGTCATTTCCTTCAAGCAGCACGTCGCCTTTCCCTACCCGGAGGGTGTAATTATCATCATTTATCCTCCTTGCCTTCTGCCGGTGCACCCTCAGGTACACAGGCCCCTCTATCTGGGCTGCCTTGAATATCGCTTCCCTGTACTGGGGGCCGTCTGCGGGAGAGATAATAGTTACATTGGGAACAGAACCGATAACTCCCACATCCTCTATAACCACATGGGTAGGGCCCAGAGGGCCGACCGAGAAGCCGCAGTTGTTTCCCATTATGTTTACATTCAGCCCGGTTTTGCATACGTCATCCCTTATCTGCTCAAAACACCTGAAGGCAACAAAAGGCACATAGGCGGCTATAAAAGGGATTTTGCCGCTTGCGGCCAGCCCTGCCGCCTCCCCCATGCCGTTCTGTTCCTGTATCCCGAACTCGAAATGCCTTTCGGGGAAATTCTGGCTAAACGGACCTCCGGATGCACCAAGGGACGAATCGCAGGATACATATACCACCCTGCTGTCTTTTTTGCCCAGCTCCATTAGAGCGTCAGCTATAATCTTTCTGGGGTTTTCGTATATTGTTTTCTCCCTATCCAATTTCGGCAGCCTCCTCTCCCTTTTTCTTTTCCAAATCCAAAATAGCCTGGTCAATATTTTCCGGCTCACAGTGCCAGTGGTGGTATTCAAACTGATCTTCTGCAAACTCAAGGCCCTTGCACTTTATGGTATCGGCTATTATCGCTGAAGGCTTTCCCTTCCTGAAAGGGACATTCTGCAGGACCCGGTATATAGATTTAAAGTCATGGCCGTCAATGGTCCTTACCTCCCAGCCAAAGGCTTTAAACTTGTCCTCAAAGGGAGAGGTATCCATTATCTGTGAAGTCCTTCCGTTAACCTGCAGCCCATTGCGGTCCAATATGGCTACCACATTATCCAGCTTATGGTGCCCGGCGGCCATCACCGCTTCCCACACGCTTCCTTCCGCACATTCCCCGTCTCCCAGCAAAACAAAGACCCTGTAGTCCTTTTTATCCAGCCTTCCCGCCAGTGCCATGCCGTTGCCTACCGGAAGGCCGTGGCCCAGCGAGCCGGTGGGAAACTCTATGCCCGGAAGCACTTTCTCGTCCGGATGCATGGGAACCCTTGTATCCAGGGTATTATAGGTCCACAGAACCTCGGTATCAAAATATCCCTGGTCAGCTAAAGTCACATACAGGGCCAGGGATTTATGGCCTGCAGACAGTATAAAGCGGTCCCTGTCCACCCACTTGGGATTTTTGGGGTCATGCTTGAGTATCAGATTATAGAGGACAGTTATAATGTCCAGGCTGGAATACGCTCCCCCTATATGCCCTTCACCAAAACGCATCATCTTCAATATATTGGCCCTCATTTCATATGATTTGCGGTGCAGGCCAAGCACCTGCTGTTTGGATAATTCTTTCATGTTTTCTTCCTTGCCTAATTCTTAAGTTTTTCAAATTGGCGGGCTATATCTACCATATCCAGGAAAAGCCCTGCATCCAGCGAAGCCCTGCCTATAAAAATACCATTATTTTCCTCTATAGCCAACAACTCTTTTGCTCCGGTAGCCTTTACCGCGCCCCCGTAGATTATGGCGGCTTTCCGGCCCAGGTTTTGCCCGTACCTTGCGTCCAGGTACCCCCTTATAAAAGAAAGCACTTCCCTTACATGCTCCGGGGTTGCAGAATCTCTGGCTCCAATAGCCCATACCGGCTCATAGGCCAGGATTATGCTTTCCGCCGGTCCTGCCTCTATGCCCTCAAGCAGCTGGTCCAGCTGGTTCTTTAAAAAACCCTGTGCCTGGCCCTCTTTCCGGGGCTTCTCCGGCTCGCCTATACAGACAATAGGGGTAATACTATTGCCTATGCAGGCCTTTATTTTTTTATTTATCATCAGGTTATCTTCTCTTAGTATCCTCCTTCTTTCCGGATGGCCCAGCTCAACAAAACCACACCCCAAATCTTTCAGGTGCATGGGGCTTACCTCACCGGTATAGGCGCCCTCATCCTCCCAGAAACAGTTCTGTGAGCCAAATTTAAGGTTCGGATGGGTAACCGTCTTTGAGAAAGCATCCAGGGCAAGATAAGTGGGAAGCACAAATACCGTTATGTCTGAAGGGCCCTTAAAAATCTTCTCCATGCCCGCCTGGAGTTTTTTTATATACCCTATGCTCTGGGAAACGGTTTTATTCATTTTCCATGAAGCGCCTACATAAATCTTTTGCATAATAATGCCTTCCAGAAGTTTTTTGACAAATCAGCTGAATATTTTTTTATACTGCCTGTAGCTTATCCCTGCTTCCCCGATCATCCTGGGGTTGGGTGCGCCTTTCTTCGCATCATTATGGTAATCCGAGCCCCCGGTAAAAAACCTTACCCTGCCCCTGTATGCCCCTTCGACCTCTTTTTGTATCCGGCCCCTGGCCATAGAGCCCTTGTAGGTGGTCTTATCATAGGTATAGCAGGATTCAATCCCGTCCAGCCCTGCATCTATAAGGCGGCCTATGTAGCGGTCCCTGGTAACCTTTCCCATTACCCTGGACTCTACTTTTTCATCAATGAGATAGGGGTGGGCAAGCACAGATACGCCCCCGCAGGATTTTATGATATCCAAAACGTCAAGGGGGCTTGCTTTCTCCCTCCTTATATTAAGCCCGGGACTCTCCCTTACCATAAGCTTGGCCTCATCCCAGCTTTCCGCATAGCCTTTTTTGGCCATTGCCTCAAAGATATGTTTCCTCTGCACCTCCTCGGGGCGTCGGGTGGACGGATTTCCATTACTGTCGGTGTATCTTAGTATATCCTCATTGTAATCTATGGGCATGCCCTCCGCGCTTAAGAGCTCGCACAGCCTGCGGTAGGCATCGGTTTTACTTTGCTCAGCCCTCTTTATTTCATCCCTTACAGCCGGGCAGGACCAGTCCAGCTCATACCCTATTATATGCACATCATCCACATAGCTGTCACAGGAAAATTCATCCCCCAGGACAAGCTCCAGCCCCAGGCCGGCAGAAAACTCCTTTATTTTAACCTTTCTTGCCCCGCTGTCCACATAAAGGGCCGGGCCAATGTCATGGTCAACCATGCCTATAGCCTTCATCCCCAGGCCACTAGCATTTTTTATAAGCTGGCCGGGACTGTCATTTCCGTCAGAGCGGGTGGTATGGCAATGCAGGTCACATTCATATTCCGGTTTGTAGATAGCAGCCTCCTGTATCTGTCAAGCCTTCCCGGCACTTCCAAAAATCTGTATATATTTTTTTACCAATTTTTTTACTTCTTCCTTTACAAACTCGATTTTCTTTACCGGCTCATACTCATGGGGGTGCTCCCTTATGTAAAGGTCGCAGGAATCAATATACTTATGCTTTATTTCCGTAGATATGTTCATCTTGGAAACCCCGTATGATTTAATCCTGGCCAGGACATCCTGGCCCAGGCCGGAGCAGCCGTGTATGACAATGGGAAAATCGGTAGCCTCCATTATCCTCTTAAGCCTGCCGTAATCCAGTTTTGGCTCCCCATCGTAGAGGCCGTGCGCGGTACCAATGGCTACAGCCAAAGAGTCTATGCCCGTCTTATTATAAAAATCAACTGCCATCTCAGGGTCGGTAAGCATGATTTCCTGGCTGCCAACCTCAACCTCTTCTTCTTTTCCCCCTATATGGCCGAGCTCCCCTTCCACGGTTACTGCCTCCCTGTGGGCCATTTCAGCCACTTTTCTGGTCATTTCTATGTTTTTTTCATAGGGGAGGCTTGAGCCGTCCACCATCACCGAGCTCCAGCCATGTTTTATGCAATTCTCTATTACAGCCATATCTGTTCCGTGGTCAAGGTTCATGGCTATGGGCGCATCTGCTGCATCCGACAGATCCCTTGCCAGGTCTGCCAGCACCTTGTAACCCATGGCAGTTACCGTCTTGGTTGAAGTCTGTATTATAACCGGGGACCTTTCTTCTGCTGCCGCCTCAACCACCGAAACCATAGAGGTATGGTTTACTATATTAAAAGCTCCGACCACGTATTTTTCTTCCCTTGCTTTTGCAAGCATCCGCTCTGTATTTACATAGACCATAAAACGCTATCCAGCCTTTCTTGAACCTGCCCTAATTTTATGCAATAACTTGCAATAATGCAATAATTAAAATTTAAGCACCCCGTTTTAAGCTAATCTTAAAAAAACATGGGTTTAAAACCCTTTGCGGGACAAATACAGTAGAAAAAAAATAAACAAATCTGTTAAAATATTGTATGTAAATTATTAATTGACTTTTAAAATAAGTGTCTGCCTACTATAAAATAAAGAACAGGGTCTATGAGATTTTGGAAAAATCAGATCCCGGAGATACTGCGGAAAAAACAGTCGATCTTTTTCTGATAATCCTTATAACCTTAAATGTTTTCGCTATAGTGCTCCAATCAGTGATAAGCTTATCTGTAAGATACTACAATGTCTTTAGAATCTTTGAAATAATATCCGTATCCATATTTACGGCAGAATACATGCTTCGCTTATGGGCGTGCAATATCAACGAAGATTATAAAGGGGCGGTACTGGGCAGATTAAAATTCGGTTTATCCCCCCTGTCTGTGATTGACTTCTTTGCCATCCTTCCCTTCTACCTTCCCCTGGTAATAGGCGTTGATTTGAGGTTCCTCAGGTTATTGAGGCTGTTCAGGCTGTTCCGTGTTTTTAAATTCAGCCGGTATTTTGAGGCCATGAATATCATAATGAGGGTATTTAAAAAAAAGAGGGGAGAACTTATATTAACCCTGTTTACTGTTTTTCTGCTCTTGATTATCGTCTCCGGTTTGATGTTTCAGATTGAAAGCAGGGCCCAGCCTGAAAATTTTTCCAGCATACCCAGCGCAATGTGGTGGGGAATCTCGGCAGTAACCCCGGTTGACTTCGGGTTAAGGCCGGTTACCCTGTGGGGTAAAATCCTAAGTGCTATTGTAGCATTTTTAGGGGTGGGCCTGTTTGCCCTGCCCGCAGGGATTATCAGTTCTGGCCTGTCCGAGGACCTAAGGTCCAAAAAGAAAAAGGTCAAATGCCCTGACTGCGGAAAAGAGATTGATGCAGGCTAAGTGAGGCGGCTTTTCCTCTTTCCTTTTTTTACAGGCGCTATCACCCGCCAACAAGAATAATTAGAGGTTGATTTTATACAATGCTAATAATAGAATGCATTACTGAAACATAAAACATAAAAGCAGGGACAATGTCCAGATTAAGAAAAAAACACAAGCAAAGCAGGGCGGGCCTAAAGGCAGTTATCGTGCTGGTTACCCTCTTTTTGCTTTCAGTAATCCTTTTTATAACCGCTTTTAGCGGAATATCGGTCGCTGTTACCACCATTATCGGGAATTTTATGGCCGGCCTTCCGGATATAAGTGAATACAATCCTGCAGAAACAGGCATTACTTCCAGAATCTACGCAGCTGACGGGACCCTTATAGGCACTTTCCATGGAGATGAAAACAGGGAACCCGTGCCCCTGGACAGGATACCGCAAAACCTAAGGAATGCAATGATATCCATAGAGGATGAAAGGTTCTACCAGCATTCGGGGGTTGACCCCGAAGCAATCATGAGAGCTTTTTTAATTAACCTTCAGACCGGCGATGTGGTCCAGGGGGCAAGTACCATTTCCCAGCAGGTTATAAGGAACCTTTACATACCTGAAGAAAAGTATGACATAACCTAT
>JBNJCW010000024.1:0-25302 GCA_051744345.1 Actinomycetota bacterium | reverse complement strand
ATTGCTGCAAAAAGCTGGGTAAGGGGCAAGCTTACCATAAAAAATTTGCTTTACTGCATCCGCTCCTAAGGGGAGTGGAAGTTTTGCATGCAAAAAATTCCTCGTCTTGGGTATAATATGGGGCATAGGTCATTAAATCTGGTGTTTCCCAAAGGCAGCGAATTTCCTATATGGGAATTTATGGCTGATAACTGCAGGTGGTCGTAGGATCAAGCGTTGTTATTTCTTAAATAACGCTGTAGTGATAAAATAATTTTTAAAATATTCAATTATAATAATTTACCTAATAGGTAAATAAATTCTTGGACAAAGTTATAGAAATAATGTATATTAAATATAAAGATAAGAAAATTAAAAATATTTGTAATAATTACAAGGTAGCAAAGAGAAAATATAATGTTACAGTTGCAAAAAAAATTATCCAAAGATTGAGTGAATTTCAAGCATCTAATAATTTTAAAATTTTCAAAAGCTTAAAAACCCATTACTGTCATAAGCTTTCGGGGAATTGTGAAGGAAAGTTTGCAGTTTATTTAGACCGAAAAGCCAGATTAGTTTTTTCAATTATTTCGGATAAAGATTCAAACGATATAGATTTCGAAGAAGTTTTGGGAATAATAGTAGAGGAGGTAATAGATTATCATGGTTAAAGTAAAAAATAAAAATCAATTTAAACCTAGCATTGCTATTCCTCCCGGTGAAACACTTAAAGAAGTTTTAGAAGATCGAAATTTAAAACAGGTAGATTTTTGTAAAAGACTAGGTCTGTCCGAAAAGATGATAAGTCAGATTATAAATGGAATAGCTCCTATAACTCCTCAAACTGCTTTAAAATTTGAGAGTGTTTTAGAAATTCCTGCCAGTTTTTGGATTAATCTTGAAAGTAATTATCAGGAAACAAAACAACGTTTAGAAGTAGAAACCAAATTGAAAAATTCTGATAAAAACAAGGAGGTTGAAATACTAGGAGAGATAGACTATCCAGAACTAGCAAAGCAAGGATGGGTGAAAAGCACTAGAGATAAAGTGGAAAAGATATTAAATCTTAGAAAATTCTTTGGAGTAACATCGTTATGCAAAATAAATGATATCTATGGTGTAGCTTTCAGAAAAGCCGGTAAGAGTGCTTCTCTCTATGCGGTTGCAGCCTTAATAGAAAAAGGAATAAAAGAGGGAAGTAACATCAAAACTGATACTTTCAATAAAAACAAAATAAAATCTTGTATTAGCAATATTAGACAATTAACTATGGAAGGCCCCGAAATTTTCGTAAAAGAACTAAAAAATATTTGTGCAAAATGTGGTATTGCTTTAGTAATTCTTCCACATTTAAAGAAAACTTATTTACACGGTGCTACTAAGTGGCTGAACCCAAATAAAGCTTTGTTGCTTCTAACAGTAAGGCTTAAATATTTGGATATCTTTTGGTTTAGTTTTTTCCATGAACTGGGGCATATCTTATTACATAGCAGAAAAGATATTTTTATTGATGAAGATGATAAAATCAGCAATAATCGTGAGAAGGAAGCAGATGATTTTGCCTCTAAAACCTTAATACCAGAGGATACTTATAAAGATTTTACAAAAAAGAGAGACTTTTCTAGATTTTCTATATTAACTTTTGCTAAAAGAATAGGAATAGCTCCTTGTATAGTAGTTGGAAGATTGCAGCATGATAAATTTATTAACTACTCAAAATTTAGCGACCTAAAACCAAGGCTTATATGGAAGAAATGAAAACATATAAAAAATATTTACCCATCGCGCAAAATGAAAATAAACTACAATAATAATATCTTACCGAGAATTAAATATGAATGATGAAAAAATACCTGATAAAAAACCGTCAACTTCATCTCCGCCTGACAAAAGGGGTAAAGATAAGCCTATATATACAAATCCAGCAATTCCAAATGATCCTCCTGAAAAAAAATGAAAAATAAATATTTAGAAGATTCAAAAAAACAAATTTTTAAAAGCTTGCAGGAATATTGCCAACTTGAAAACAAGGCTGAAGAGGAGAGATACTGTTAGCCTAAGTTTCGGAAAAATTTTTTAAAATAGCTTAAATATAGCTTTTTTTGTACCTACAACCCCGTTATAGTGGGCTTTTTATAAATAAGGTGCCAATGTAGTGACCTAATTCCAGCACCTATTTTATTTTAAAATACATTTGATAAACTAATTTTGTTGATATAGTGTGTTTTGAAGGTTGTAGTGACCCAAAAAAGGTGCTCAAAACTCCATACAGTGGGGTTTTATGTTTTCAAATCGAAAAGAGTTAGGGAAGGAAAAAGCTGCCTGGGCATGGGAAGCTATGAGATACGCTCCTACACAGGCTGGCACCGCCACATGGCCCTGGTTTTTCTGGTTATGCATTTTCTTACTTGTGTACGCACCTGAGTTTGGTAAAAAAAAACATCCTAACCCTTCCCCAGGCCAAGCGACTTCTCATAGTTTGCCTAAACGAAGGAAGACTGACCTTAAAAAAAGCAATAGAGATAGCTTACTACCACTTAAGAAGAAATGAGGCAGCCCGGCTCTCCTGCCGGAGGAAAAAGATAAAAATATTACAAAAAGCTGGGTAAGAGGCAAGCTTACCATAAAAAAATCGCTTTACTGTATCCGCTCCTAAGGGGAGTTAAAATTTACATGCAAGAAATTTTCCATCTTGGGTATAATATGGGTCAAAGACTATTTAGTCTGGTGTTTCCCAAAGGTAGCGAATTTCCTATATGGGAATTTATGGCTGATGACTGTAGGTGGTCTTTAGGATTAACTGTTGTTATTTCTCAAATAACGCTGTAGTGATAACCGGTATCTGAAAAAATAAGCCATTATGTCCGTAGAAACCTCCCGTACTGCAGAAACAGAAAGGCTAAAACTTCCGGCAACAGTTATAAGCATATACCTTCCGGTGACTGCCTGCAGTATCCAGTCAGTCCAGGATAATAAGGAACTGAGCATAAAAAAGCGGCAAGCCTTTTGCTTTCCTCAAATTACCTAAATCAAAACTATTTCACCAGAACAGAAGCCAGATGGCCGTACACGGTCTGGGCAACCACTGACGCCCCCTGCGGTGAATAGTGGCACCAGTCCAGGAGGTTGGCTGGACGGTTGGCATTAAGAGGGCCATACACGTCTATCATCCTTACCCCGTTTCTTGAAGCTACCCTAGATACCCCGGCTACATAATCCATGTAATCGGATTTTGTGGGAAAAGCCCTGGTGTCGATAGGGCCAAAATTATTCAAAAATACAACAGCTCCCGTGCCCTTGGCTTTTTTGGTAAGCTCATTTAGGTATTTCTCATAGGTGCTGAGCCCGTTTCCTGCATCATTTGTGCCGTAAGCAATGACAATTATCTGGGGATTATATATGGCTACAGTAGAATCAAACCGCCTATAGGCACCCTGGGCCATCTCCCCGTTTACCGCACTGGCTATGACCCTGAAGTTTGTACCCGGATAGTTTGCCCTTAGAAGCTGCTCCAGTTTTTGTACCCAGTCTGATTTTACAATAAGGGAATCGCCCATACAGACCACGGTAACCGTGCCGGAAGTGCTAACCGTAGCAGGAGTGGCCGCAGAGCCGTTTTCGCCTCCCCCGACATCCCTGCTGCTTACCTTTATGGAGCCGGGCTTTATCCCATAAGCTGCACACAGGCTCTCAAACTCTACAGAGTTAACAAAGCCGGCCAGAACAAAACTCCTGCTTTTTCCGCTCTCAAGCTGGCTCATCCATCCCGCATACCCGTCCGGGTCAGGAGGCCTGTTAAAGAATGCCCGGTACATCACATTTAAGAACTGTTGGTTGGATGTGCCCTTGGCTAAAAATTCCTCGGAGAATATAAAGCGCTGGGCCACATCAGCCCCGGTAAGATTGCCGGAAACAAGGTGGCCTACCCAGTTCTGGAGACCTTCAGGATCAGGCCCCCTGTCCAGGCACTGCTGGTAGAATCGGGTAACAAAAGCCTCAACATTTGATGAATCAGCAAAAAGGGCTGAAGGCATAATTGCAGAGATAATGAATATTACAGAGAAAATGAGAATGAAAATCTTTATCTTTTTCAATTGGCCCT
This sequence comes from Actinomycetota bacterium, assembly GCA_051744345.1. Lineage (GTDB taxonomy): Bacteria > Actinomycetota > Humimicrobiia > Humimicrobiales > Humimicrobiaceae > Halolacustris. Next base: position 21,221 of record JBNJCW010000024.1, on the reverse strand, counting down.
CTTTTCTATACAATTAACATTAATTTTATTGAATAAGAATAACATTTATTTTATTTTAAACACCGTACATTTGTCCAGAAGAAATTGCTGACAATCCCAAATAACTGCACAATAACTCCCCATGCTAGATAAACCCCAGATAGTATAATGCTGCCCCTGCAGCCCCGGAGGCAAGGAGCACAAAAATCGGGTTTACCTTAAATACAATCAGGCAAACAGCGCTTACAACCATTATGGCTGCAGCAAATGGGTCAATAAACCTAAGTATAGCCGGGATGCTTTCAGCTTCTCCCCCAAACAGTATGTTTTGAGCCACAAATACTATGGCAACTATTATCAGAGCCAGTACCACCGGCTTTATCCCGTAAAGTATCCTTTTAACCAGTACATGAGACCTGTATTTGTACAGGAAATGGGAGGTGGCAAGGATAAGTATAAGGGAGGGAAGTGTCACCCCCAGGGTGGCTACCGCTCCTCCCAAAACTCCTGCTGTCCTGTAACCTACCAGGGTTGCCGTATTTACAGCTATTGGCCCGGGGGTCATCTCGGAGATGGATATAACCTGCACAAACTCCTGTGTGCTCAGCCAGCCATGGACCTGTAGCTCTGCCTCAATCAACGGTATCATCCCGTAGCCTCCCCCAAAGGCAAAAAGGCCTATCTTTAAAAAAGATAAAAAAAGGTCGAAATAAATCATCTCTTTTTCCCCTTGAGCAGGTTAACCCCGTAGGTTATAAGGCCTATAAAAATTCCGAAGATAATGGCATAGATAGGATGTATCTGTGCCCATAGTATCAGCAGCAGCGCTCCTATAGCCACCAGTACACTTATAATCCCCCTGACCGCATTCCTGGCCACCCTAATGGCAGCCGCAATCAGGAGGGAAACCACACAGGCCCCGATACCCCTCAGGGCAGCCTTTACCGCCCCGATATCCATTATGTTGGTAAATGCCATGCCTATGAGGGTTAAAATTATAAAGGAGGGAAGCACCACCCCCAGGGTGGCAAATACAGCCCCGGGATAGCCCCCTACCCTGTAGCCAACTATGGTGGCTGAATTTATGGCCACTGCTCCCGGAAAGGACTGTGATATGGCCAGAATATCACACATATCGGAAAAACAGATCCACTTCTTTCTGTCCACCACTTCCCTTTCAATTAAGGGAATCATGGCAAAGCCTCCCCCGAAGGTAAAGGCCCCTATTTTTAAAAAGATAATAAAAAGCTGTAGCCTTAGCCTGAACATTTTCATTGTTTTCTGCCAATATAAAGAAATTTTTAAAGCTGCCTGGTATATGGCCATAAGCCGGCAGGCCTATGGCCATATTTAAACCAAACCTTCTGCAGCATAACCGGGTCCGGGTAATCCTTGTTTATGTGCTGTCAGTGCAGGGCATAAACATAACCGTCTTCACTGCCTGCGTACACTACCCCCTGGGCAATGGCAGGGGAAGCACCAATTTTTCTTCCGGTTTCAAATTCCCACAGCTTTTGCCCGGTGGCTGCATCCAGGGCATAAAGTTTTCCATCATCCGCCCCGAAATAGACCGTGTCACCGGCAACAGAGGGAGGGGATATTATCCAGTTGCCCTCAACCTCAAACCTCCATGCCTCTGTCCCATCATTTATATCTACGGCAAACATTATTTCAGACCATCCCCCGATTAAGGCCAGGTCTCCGTAAAAGGCAGGAGAGGAATGCACATAGTCACCGGTATCAAAGGACCATATAACCTCGCCATCCTGGAGACCTAACGCATGCAGGCTCCTGTCCATACTTCCGCAGAATACCATATCCTTGTAGACCGCCGGTGAGGGAGGCAGCCCTGCGGGTAAGCTCATTCCTCCTATCTTAGCTGTCCATTTCTGCGACTGGTCTCCCATATCCAGGGCAACCAGCGCATTTCTCCCTGTCCTGTAGTAAAGGATATTATCCGATACAGCCGGGGTGCTTTCCACGGTATAGTAAGCCTCAACACCCAGGCCTTCGGCATTAAATCTCCATAGCTCTTCACCGCTCCGGGCATCAAGAGCAAAGATGGCACCTATTTCGGTATCTTCCTGGGCATCAAAATCTCCGCCCCCAAAATAGACCGCTCCATTCTCTACAGCAGCGCTGGAATTAATCCCATCATCTACCTTAAAATCCCAGGCAAGGTTTCCTTCCCTGCTGTCCAGGGCATAAAAGTTTCCCTCGGTATCGCCAATATATACCATTCCGCCTTCTGCTGCAGCAGAGGCAACAACCTGGCCCTCAACCTCAAATTTCCAAATCTCTTCCCCTGTAGCTGTATCCAGGGCATAAAGGTGGTTTTCGCTACGGGTGTCAGCGGTTCCAATATAGAGGATACTCTCATATATTACCGGCGCAGAATGGGTAATCCTGCCAATATTGGCCTTCCATTTTTCTCCGGCCAGGGACCTGGGCCCTTCACTTTCAAAAACCCCGGCCCTCTGGTTATTAGCCCGGTAGGCAGCATAAACATATTCCTCCGGCTCTTCTTCAGCCTCCCCAGCTGATTCTTCTGTCGCTTCAGGCTCTACAGGCGCTCCGCAGCTCAAAAAAGCAAGAAGGGAAAATATGAGGATAGCAAGCAAAAATTTTTTCATGGTAAAACTCCTCATGTAATTGACTTTGCCCAATATATTATAAGGTTTATACCATTAATACAATAAATATAATCCCTTGTATAAAAACATTTGATATTTTTTGGATTTTAGCTTTTATTTATCAGATTATAAGGTATAATCAGTCTCAAACCTTAAAAACTTAATATCATTCTTATAACAATCACGAAAGGAAGGAAGTATGGTAGAAGAGAAAAAAGCTGAACATCCCGATTTAAGCAAAAAAAGCTCAACCGGGATGGATCCCAAGCTGGCAGTTCTTGTATCCCATGCAGGTATTCTCCTCTATGGATACGGCGGCTGGCTTTCCGGTCTCATAATCTACATACTGGAAAAAGAGAACAAATTTGTTAAGTTCCAGGCCATGCAGTCCATGATTATAGGATTCGCCTCCCTGATCTTGAGGATAGTCCTGCTTATCCTGGGCTCCATAGTAAGGGCTATAGTAGTAAGGACTATGTTTGTATACGGTTACTGGGGCTGGTGGAGCCTGTTTGGCTGGCTGGCATGGTTTGTGGTAATAGGCGAACTTATAATAAGGATTGCCATAATTATGAAGACCCAGCAGGGAGAAAATTACAAGTTTCCTTTCTTCGGCAAACTGGCAGAAAAATATACAAAATAAGAGCTTAAGAAAAACAGCCTTTTATTCTCAGTCAGAGACGGGTGCGGTTAGCTGCCTTGGTGGGCTTATGGATTGAAAGGGATAATGTTTTAGACTGCCACCTTCTTTAATATATAATAAAAAAGGGACTGCGGATATTATAGAAGAAGTATACAGTTTTAAAAATACAGACCAGAAACTGATAGAAAAAATTATAAATGACCGGAATGTAAACATAAACCATATGGTTATCCCCAGAGGGGAAGGGCTCCCCGTCCATAAATCCAATTCCAATGTCTATTTGATTATAGTAAAAGGGATAATGGATATAAGACTCGGGGAACAGGAGCCGGCCAGGTATAAAACGGGTACCATCGTAAATGTGCCTTTTGGTATAGAAATGGATATCAGGAATAAGGAAAGCGGACTTCTGGAATTCTTTGTAGTAAAAGCCCCCCACCCAAGGGATATGAGGAAATAGGGAGGGCATGCCTGCCGGGCTATCTTTTTTCTTCTAATTCCAACTTGGTTTGCAAGGAGGTTTTGCTTGCGTAAAGCTGTATTTTTAGACAGGGACGGCACCATAAATAAAGATATAGGCGACCTCTATTCTGCTGAAAAGCTTGAGTTTATTCCCAATGCCCTTAAAGCCCTTAAGCAGCTTCAGAGAAATTTCCTCCTGTTTATAGTTACCAACCAGGCAGCAATAGGGAACGGGGTATACACCCAATCAGAATTTGAGAAATTTAACCGGCACTACCTTGATAAGCTAAGCCGGAGGGGCATTCGTATCACCAGGGTATACTGCTGCCCCCACCGGCCCCAGGATAACTGCATATGCAGAAAACCAAGCCCTTATTTTATCAGGGAAGCAGAAAAAGAATTTAACCTGGATCTTAAAAGCTCATTCTTTGCAGGGGACCACCCCAGCGATGTAGAAGCAGGGCTGGCGGCAGGGCTGGAGAGCATTTTCCTTCTAACCGGCCACGGCAGAAAACACCTGGATGAGGTAAAGGCAAAGAAATGCTTCATTGCCGAAGATATATACCATGCAGCACAATGGATAGATAAACAGCTTGCCGAAAGGGGACTGTAACAAGGCGGGTTTTGCTGGTTTTTTATTATAAATTATGCATAACAGCAGAAGATATTTTTAATAAAATTTCTTTACTCTAAAGGGCTTCCTTGCCCGGAGAAAAGATAAGCTCAATACCCGGCCTATCGATAAAGGTATACAGATGCAATTAAATGTTTTTAGTGCTTCACTTATGGCTGCAACGCTAATAAGCGGCCTTCTTGCCTATTTTACCTGGAAGCGAAGGCCCGCCAATGCAAGCACCGAACTTTTCTTTATCCTGGCAGCAATAACCACCTGGTCATTCTTTGCGGTGCTGGAAGCAATGGCCCGGACAGTGCCCTATAAAACACTTTTTTCTGTCCTGACTTATTTGGGGATTACTGCTGTGCCTGTACTGTTTCTGATATTTGCCTGCCGGTATACCCATATGGACGGATGGCTAACCAAAAAAAGCATTCCCTTTCTCTTCATTGTTCCCATAGTTACTTTAGCAGTCGCTTCCACCAACCATGCCCACGGGCTCCTCTGGGCCAGCGTAAGCCTGGGGCAAAACGATCTGGCTGGCACCTACGGTATATATACCCGCGGCCCCTGGTTCTGGGTTAATGCCGTATACTGCTATCTGATGATACTCGCAGCCATGATGGTTCTTCTGGTAGGAATGCTTCGCTTCAGACATGTTTACCGCATACATTCCAGGATGCTTATCCTCTATTCCACCTTCCCGCTGTTTGCAAACCTTGTTTATGTGTTCTTGCCCCAGGCGCTGAGCGGGTTAGAAATAACTCCGGTTACGTTTACCATTTCAGGCATCCTTATGTTTTTTGCCCTTTTCCATTACAGGCTTCTGGACCTTTCGCCGTTTGCATGGGAGACAATAATCGAAAGCCTGGATGACGGGGTGCTGCTTTTTAACAACCATAACCTGGTAGTCGACTTTAACCAGCCGTTTACTGATTTTGCCGGAATAAAAAAATTAAAAGCCGGCACTCCCCTGCCGGCCGTCCTCAGGGAATACCCCCAGGTCAGCCGGTTTATCGAAGAAGAACGTAGTAAGAGAGCTGAAATTTCTGCAGCCAAAGGCGGTATCCAATACTTTTACCAGCTTGAATGCTCTCCTGTTTATGACAGGAGGCACAAGGACAGGATAGGAAAAATCCTTATAATAAAAGACATCACCCGGGAAAAACTTGACCAGCAGAAGATAAGGCTCAGCGAAGAGAAATTCCGGACTTTGTTTGAGCATTCCATGGACGGGATATTCATAACCACCCCGCAGGGCAGGTATATAGATGTCAATACATCACTTGCCAGCATGCTGGGATACAGCAGAGAGGAGCTTCTGGAGGCCAGGGGAGAAGAAGACCTTTATTTTCCGGAACAAAAACCCCTCAGAAACCAAAGGGGCGCCACATTTGAAACCAGGCTAATGAAGAAGGACGGCACCGCAATAGAAGCAGAGATCAGCTACAGGGTTATCTACGAAGGGGCAAGCCCCAAATACTGCCAGGGCATAGTAAGGGATATAACCCAGAGAAAGAAGGCAGAAAACCAGCTGAGATACCTTTCCTTCCATGACAGCCTCACCGGCCTTTACAACCGACATTACTTCGAAGAAGAGGTAAAAAGGATAAATAAGGCCTTAAAAAGGTTTTCACCGGTAAGCATTATTTCAATGGACATCAATAACCTAAAAGAGATAAACGACAGGCACGGCCACCAGGAAGGGGATCTGCTGCTCAAACTGACCGCAAAGATACTGACCTCCCTGATAAGGAAGGAAGACATTCTGGCCAGGACAGGGGGGGATGAGTTCTGTGCCATTCTTCCCCGTACCCCGCTGGAGACTGCAAAGGGCAGGAAAGAAAAAATGATGAAAAAGATAAGGGAATATAACCGCAAAGATAAAAAACCGGCCATAAGCATAGCTATCGGTATTTCTTCAACCCAGTTTAATGAAATCAGCATCAATGGAGCCATAAGAAGGGCGGACAACCTTATGTATACCCACAAGAGGGAAATGAAATCAGGACAGCTCTACTTCTCCGCAAGCGGTGAAATCCATAACGCCTAATTTGCCCCCTTGCCGGTTAAAACCGCCTTTACCGTAACCAGCACAATCTTTAAGTCCAGCATAAATGACATATCCTTAACATAAGCTGAATCATGCTCAACCTTCCGGGGAATGGAAAGGCTGTCCCTTCCGGATATCTGGGCCAGCCCGGTTACCCCGGGCCTTACCCTGTCCACCCCTTTTTTCCTGCGCAGTTCAATAAGGTATCCCTGGTTATAAAGGGCGGGCCTTGGGCCTACAAAGCTCATGTCCCCTTTTAATATATTGGCCAGCTGGGGTATCTCGTCCAGGCTCACCCTCCTTAAAAAAGAGCCCAGCCCGGTATTGTATTTCTCCTGGTCTGTTAACTCATCAGTTGGTATGTCCGGGGTGCCCTCCTTCATGGTCCTGAACTTATAGATGGTAAAATAGCTGCTCCCAAGCCCCACCCTTTTCTGGGTGAATATGACTCTGCCGGGAGAATCTATGGCTATGGCCAGGGGAATAATTATCCACAGGGGTATAAACAGGATAAAAAAAATGATTGCCAGCGCTATATCCAGAAAGCGTTTGAAAACCCTGTAAGCCATCCTACTGCCTGGGCCAAATCTTTTTTTCATCAAAATTTGGCACTATCTTTTTCAGGTCCTTGAACAGGTTTTTGTAATCATAGAGGATGATTTCTTTTTCTATGTTAAACAGGATATTAAGAACCTCTTCCCTGTCCACCTTTCCATTCCTGTGGGCCATAAAGATCGATGAAAAATCGGTGGGCACCAGCTCTTCATCGTCACATATTAGCTCTTCATTAAGTTTTTCTCCCCGCCTTACCCCCGAGTAGTTGATCTTTATATCCTTGTCAGGTATCAGACCGTACAGCCTTATCATGTTCCTGGCTAGCTCCAGTATGTTTATCGGCTCGCCCATATCAAGGACATAAATCTCCCCTCCCTTCCCCATTACACAGGCCTGTATAACCAGCTGTGAAGCCTCCGAGATGGTCATAAAAAAACGCTTCATCTGGGGATGGGTTACCACCACCGGCCCGCCTTTCTCAATCTGCTGTTTAAATATGGGCACCACACTTCCCTTGCTGCCGAGCACATTACCGAACCTTACAATTATATAAGCGGTATCGTCTGCCTTTGAAAGTGACTTGAGGTATTTCTCAGCAAGCGCCTTGGACAGGCCCATAACGCTGTTAGGGTTTACCGCCTTATCCGTAGAGAGCATCACAAACTTCTTAACCCCGTATTCAGCGCAGAGCTTGGCCAGGGATTTGGTGCCGATATAGTTATTCTGGAGGGCCGCTTCCGGATTAAGCTGCATGAGGGGAACATGCTTGTAGGCAGCAGCATGGAAAACATAATCGGGCTTATACTTTTTAAATATCCCCCGGATGCTGACTTTATCCCTTACATCTGCCACCACAGGTATGGCAGTGACAAAATTGTGCTGGGTGGTAAGCTCCTGCTCTATCATAAAGACATTGTTTTCTGAATTGTCCACCATTATAAGTTTGGCCGGCTTAAACCTTATAATCTGCCTGCAGATCTCCGACCCTATGGATCCCCCCGCACCGGTTATAAGGATTGATTTGCCCTCAAACTCTGAAAAAATCTTGGAGTATTCAATCTTTACCGGCTTCCTGCCCAGGATATCCTCTATCTGTATATCCCTTATCTGGTAAAGGTGGGCCCTTCCGTCAATAATTTCATACAGGCTGGGAAGGGTCTTGCAGACCACTCCCTCTTCCCTGGCCTTAAACGCAATCTCCTTTCTTGCCTCCCCCGATGCGGAAGGCATGGCAATGATTACCTCATCTGCAGAGAGCTTCTTTATAAACTTCTTTATTTCAGGGGTTTTGCCCACTACCTTTATGCCGTGTATCTGCTGGCCCAGCTTTGCCTTGTCATCATCTAAGAAACCCACCGGCTTGTACTGGGTATTCTTCTGCCTTATCATCTCCCTGGCTATCATTTCCCCGGCATCCCCTGCCCCGATAATCAAGGTCCTCTTTTTCCTGGTATAGATGCTGCCGAATTTAAGCTCATTGAACAGCCTGGCTGAATACCTGGAAGTGGCCACCATAATAAGGGTGAGCAGAAAATCTATAATCAGTATGCTCTTGGGAAAATAAGGGGCTTCCAGGATATAGAAGACAAAGATCATTATGGCTGCACTGAGCGCCAGGCATTCAATGATAGTTATAAACTCCCTGAAGCTGGCATACTTCCATATTTTCCTGTACATCCCGAATATGGCAAATATGATAAGCTTTACCCCGATAATTATTATGGTGTATTCAAGCACATAAGAGGAATACTCCGCAGGGAGAGTAGCCAGGCCGGCCAGGGTAATCTGGCCCCTCAGGTAGAATGAAAGGGTGAATGCGGAGAAAAATATAAGTATGTCAAAGAAAACCTGGACTATTATGTTTTTAATCTTTGAAAAATTCATAAGCGCTACCTGATATTATCCAAATAATCTGCTCCCGCCACTACCCCTACATGGGCATCAGAACCAAACCTCTCCTCAAATTCATCGGAGCCGATAAGCTCTTTTTCATAGCTTTCAAAAACCAGGGCCACCTGGTCAGCCTCATCTTTATTTTCCTGAGTATAATATATAACAGTTTTTTCATAATTGAAACTGTCAGCATTGCCCATATCAACGACCTCAAACCCATGTCCCCTCAGATACCTGCCCATCCTGCCGGCAACACCGGATATGCCGTTTCCGTTAGCAATGAATATATTGGTCTGGGCGGTAATATCTTTATCCACACTCTCGCCCACATCCACATTTATCTCCAGGGGCATCACCTCCGCTTCGGAGAACCAGGTAACCCTTTCATGGACCAAGTCATACTGCAGGATGTATTTTCCCGGCTCATCCGGGGCAATAACCTGTATATCCCTCTCCAGCTCCTCGCCCGGCTCAAGCTGCTCTATATGCATCCTCCTCCCATTGTCCCATATAACCGGCTGCCTCGTTTCACGGTCCAGCCAATGGTAGCCCAGATTGATTTCTATATCGGGAGAATTTTCCCACAGGATAGAGCCTGTATTCTTAACCCAAATGGTAACCGGGTACCTCTCTCCAGGTTTCATATAGCTGGGGGTGGTCATAAAATCATTATAAAGGGCAGCATAGTCCATGTCCACCGCAATAAGCTTCTCGTAGGCGGGGACCCCCTGGTATGAAAACCAGGTTACATTTTCCTGGACCATGTCTATCTGCAGGACATACTGTCCCGGTTCGGAAGGAGCGGTAACATTAAGATCAAAGGTTACCTCCCCGCCCGGCTCAAGCTCCTCCACCGGCAAGAAGCTCCTTTCCCCGTCAAAAACCACCATCTTCCTGGAATCAAAATCTATCCAGTGATAGCCCAAAAAGAAACCTTCATCGGTGCCATTCCTGTTCCAGGTAAGCGCTCCCGTATTTCTGACCTTTACCTGGAAACGGTAGGTCATATTGGCAGACATAAGATCCGGGGAATTACCTACTTCGATATAGGCGGCATTATACCTTGCTGCCGGCTCCCCTTCCTGGATCCTTTCCCACATGGCCCTTGCCTCTTCAATATCCGGTATCTGCACCGAAATGGTGCCGTCATCTATCCAGTCGGGATGGGTGGGGACTATAGCTGTCTGGAACCCGTCGGTAGTAAAGGAAAGGGCTGCCTTGGAATACCTGAGTATGGTCATTATGTCCAGGTCTGTCCTGGTGTTCTCTGCCAGTATATTGAAATAGTGGGGTATGTTTGACATATACTTTATATTAAGCTTCTGGTCCAGAAGAGCCCTGAAAACATGCTGCTGCCTCTGAATCCTGCCGATATCCCCCAATTCCGTAGAGCGGTCCCTGGTATAGGCTAAGGCCTGCTCCCCGGTAAGATTGTGTTTGCCCGCGGAAAAGAAGGTACCGCTCTTGGGATCATCCATGGGCCTGTCCACCTCTATCTCCACCCCTTCCAGGACATCGATTAGCTGTATAAACCCGTTAAAATCTATGGTGATGTAATGGTTTATGTCCGCATCCAGGAACCGGGATACAGTTTTTAGCATAAGCTCTTCACCGCCATAGGCATAAGCGGCATTTATCTTATCCTCCCCGTGGCCGGGTATCTCTACCAGGGTATCCCTGGGTATGGAAAGGAGTGAACCCTCGACCTTCTCCGGGTCCAGATACAGCAGCATAATGGTATCCGCCCTTCCCCTGCCTTCTTCGCCATCCCTGGTGTCAGTTCCCAGCATAAGCACGGTAACCGGCTCCTGGGGCGACTCTATGGGGGTCAGTATGCTTTCAATCTCCGAAGTGGTTACCGCATTAATGGTTACATTCAACCGGTTGATATAATAAAAAAACACCCCGGCGGCAGCCCCTGCCAGTACAATAATCGAGGCGGCCGCAATTATTGCCGTCCTTGCATATTTCGGCAGCCTGAAAAACCATCTATTTCTTTTTTTGCCTTCTTCTTTGTTGGCCATATCAATCAACCTTACTTATATCCGCCCCAATACCTGAAAGTTTCCGGCTGAGACATTCATAACCCCTTTGTATATGAAAAATATCCATCACCTCGGTTACTCCTTCCGCAGACAGGCCGGCCAGAACCATAGCCGCCCCGGCTCTTAGGTCACAGGCCGAAACCGGAGCCCCCGAAAGCCTCTCAACCCCCCTGATTATGGCATGGTGGCCGTCAATCTTTATGTTTGCCCCCATGCGGTTCAGCTCATCAACATACATGAACCTGTTTTCAAATACATTCTCGGTAATTACCGATACCCCGGCAACAGTAGCCAAAAGGACCGCCACTATGGGCTGCAGGTCAGTGGGGAAACCGGGATAGGGCAGTGTAGATATATGCACCGGCCTGAAAGGCCCCCCGCCCCTGCTTACCCTTACCGAATGCCCGGATAGAACCTCTATGCCTATACCCACCTCTTTTAGCTTACGCAGAAATATCTCCAGGTTTTTGGCCACCGCCCCTTCAACTGTGACCTCGGTGCCGCAGACAGCAGCAGCGGTAATAAAAGTACCTGCCTCAATGCTGTCAGGCATAACCCGGTAAGCCGTTCCCTTCAGTGAGCCTGCCCCCCTGATGGTTATGCAGTCAAAACCGGCCCCTTCTATGTCTGCCCCCATGGATATGAGGAAATTGGCCAGGTCCACAATCTCCGGCTCCTTGGCCGCATTGTTTATAACCGTCTTTCCCCTGGCCAGGCAGGCAGCCATCATTATGTTTTCAGTAGCTCCCCGGGAGGGGAAATCAAGGTCAATTAATGCTCCCCTTAGCCTGCCCGAGCCGTTATTTATCCTGGCATGCACATAACCGTGCTCCAGGAAACTCTCCGTGCCCATAAACTCAAAACCTTTAAGATGCAGATCTATTTGTCTGGAGCCAATATTGCAACCCCCGGGTATGGCCACCTTTACATTCCCAAAACGGGAAAGCAGGGGGCCTGCCACCAGTATGGAGGCCCTCATCTTCCTTACCAGCTGATAAGGCGCTTCAAAGCTTTTTATTCCCCCCGGATCAATCACCACCGAACTCTTTTCAGGGTCAAAGTCCACCCTGGCCCCCAGGGTGCGCAAGACGTCAGCCATGGTATACACATCTTCTATCAGGGGAATATTTTCAAGTACGGTCTTGCCGCTGCCCAGTATGGAGGCAGCCATAAGCTTCAGCGCCGAGTTCTTGGCACCGCTTACCCTCACTTTCCCCCTCAAGCTTTTTCCGCCGCTGATCACATATTTAGCCATATATAATATTTCTTAAAAAGGTTAAATTTAAAGTATTGCTATTATAACAAATTAGGGATAAATAAAAAATAATGGATAGCCTTGAGTAGTGAAGCCGTTACAAGTATAATTGGATAAGTAAAAAGTATACCAAACCAACTTTTTCTCAGTTTAAATGGCTACAAAAAGAATTTTAAAAGGTTCCATAATTTTAATTTTATTCCTTTATCTTTTTCTTTCCCTTTTCATGCTGGCAGGCTGCACCAATGAGCAGAGGCGCACCTTTGGGGAATGGGAGAAAATAGAAGAAGAGAGGGTGGCTGCCGGCGGAAGCGATATGCAGTATAAAGGAAAAGTGCTTGAAGTTATCTCCGACAAAGAAAACAGGCTGGAAGGGGATTTTATATCAAGGACCCAAATACTTAAGGTAAGGGTTACAAATGGCCCCTTTAGGGGAGAAATAATAGAAGTGCAAAACAATATAGATACAACCAGCGCCTATAATCTGATAGTAGAGGAGGGCCAGGGCATATTCTTTATGCCCGATGTAGATGCCCAAGGGGATATTGAAAATGCTTATCTGACTGAAATCATACGGGATAATTACCTGATAGCAATCACCGTCCTTTTTTTTGCTGCATTAGTTTTGGTGGGAAGAATCAAAGGCATAAGGGCAGCTATATCGCTTACTCTGACCGCAGCCGCTATTTTTTTTGTAATGGTACCCCTTATTTTAAGAGGATATAACCCGATCATAATTTCGGTTATGGTAGGAATAGGAATAACTTTTATATCCCTTATTATAATAAGCGGGCCTAACCGCAAATCCATTTCGGCCATTATGGGTACCTCTGGAGGCATCATGGTTGGCGGTATCCTGGCTTTAATTTTCGGCAATCTTTCCCATTTGACCGGTCTCAGCAACCAAGAAGCGGTCATGCTTATGTACATACCCCAGGACATTAGTTTTGATTTCAGGGGTATTTTATTTGCAGGCATAATACTGGCTTCCCTTGGCGCTGTTATGGATGTAAGCATATCTATATCATCCTCAATGCTTGAAGTGGTTAAGGCTGATCCCACCATCAGGAAAGGCAGGCTTATCGCTGCTGGAATGAATATAGGAAGAGACATAATAGGGACCATGTCCAATACTTTAATTCTGGTCTATATAGGAGGCGCCATCCCCCTCATATTATTATTTATGGCTTATCAAATTCCCTTTATTGATATAATAAACCAGGATTTAATAGCCTCAGAGATAATAAGGGCTATTTCGGGAACCATAGGGCTTATCTCGGCAATACCAATTACAGTTTTTATTTCCGCCCATTTCTATAATTTAAGATATGTAAGATCAACCAGGCGCAGGAGAGGATAGGAAGATGAATTCTGTCGGTAAAGGCAGGCTGGCACCTATTGCCATTATATTTTTAACGGTCTTTCTGGTTTTGGTAACCGGATGCATGAGGGAGACTAAATACACTTATGAAGAATACAGGAAATTAAAGGCTTTCCAGGAAGCCAGCAAAGACTTGACCGAAAACGGAAATGACCTGAAAAATGACCTGCAGTCCTATCACCGGGACCTGGATAACTATAATGCATATCTTGCAGATTTTGCAGCCCTCTACAATAAATATTACGAAAAGCTGATTCCGCTCATGGACAGTTTTGACCAGGAGCAGGAAAACCTGGATAGAAAAAATGAATACGCTGAGTCCATAAAACAATCTCTGGATTATTGGCTGGAGGACTTAGATAAATTAGACCCTCCCGGTTTTATGCAAAACTACCATAACTATTTCCTAGAATATTTAAACCAAGAAATACTTTTCTATATCAGTTTTTTACAAGGTGAGCCGGAACTTGCAACCAGTTATTCCCTTGAGGCAAACATAGCGCTTGAAAACAGCAATGAGGAATTGCAAACCATAAAGGATGATTTTAGAAAAATAGCCCAGGAACTGGGATTGGAGCCGCCTTTCTAGTTAAAAAAGTTTTAAATATTTTTTCTACTAAATATAGATATTTATTTCTTTTTTGACCCCTGCTAAAGTACGTAAAAGATTTCTTTTAGCCTGGATTTTGGTTTTAATATTTTTTCCCTGAGAATTGGAAATAAGGCGTAATAGAAATCATGAGTATTTGGGAACTGGACACCTGCCTGTTTTTAAAGATACAGGAGGCCCTGGTAAGCCGTTACCCCTGCTGGATGAGTTTTTTTGGCAACAGCCAGATATTCCTCCATATTCTTTTCCGCAGTATTGGGGTTTATGGTAATCTATCTTATAACATCCAAGAGCTCCAATAGCCTAAAAACAACCCTTCTTTTTATCCTGACAGTTATAATACCCATAGGGATCAGCTACTTCGCCAGGCCGATTATAGGCAGGCCCCGACCCTTTCTTGTCCTGGACTTTGAAGTTCTGCTGGACCATTACGGAGTGGCCTCATTTCCCAGCAATCATGCCGCTGCCGCCCTTCTAGTTCCTGCTATACTGACCGCCTTTTCAATGGTTTATGTAGGGGTGCACTATCCTTCAGATATTACTGCTGCCAGTATGCTGGGAGCCGTCTGGGTGTGGGCAATTGCAAGGCTGTGCAAACTGGGCAGATACAGCCGGCGCTCCGGCTGAGGCCGGTATCCCCCTTTTTTTCTATAATTTTTAGCTAAAGCATATAACCCAAAAACCGGTTTAGCTAAAATAAATATTTTGGTTATATTTTTTTATTGTAATAATGCGCCTGGAGCACTGCCCCAGGCAGGGTGTCATTTAATCTTTTTCCCCAATACCATAAGCAGGAAGCGGCGGCCTTCCAGATATTTGGGCCAACCCTTAAAAAAGATAGCAAATAAATTTGAGTTGGGGCCCCCAGGATATATTCCCCTTCAATATTTTGCTTTGGGACACCTCTGCAGTTTTCCAAAGCCATAAGTTTAATGGCCCATAAGTTTTTGCAGTTGTTTTTAAATCCAATCCTACTCTGCTATAATACTGGCATGAACCTAAATCTTGAGAAAAACAGCCAGCAGGTAAGCCAGCTGGCAGAAAAGTTCCTTACCGTGGCAGAAGACATCAAAGCAGTCTATGAGCACTCTGCCAGGAAAAAGGAAGGTGACCAAACCAGGGTATATATCCTTACCAACCTAAAGATCATCTATGTGGAGCTCTCCGGAGACGCCTTTATAAAATGCTATCCCCTAAACAAAGACATAACCTACCAGATTGAAAGAGAAAGATCTGACCTTTCAGGGAAAAATATCATCAAGGCAAAAATACATATCTCCCCGGACGCAAGCATCATCTTCAGGTTTGACCAGGAAAGGGACCAGTCAAATTATTTTACCACCCTGGCCGGAGAGAAAAAAGCTGCCTACAACTTTATAATACAGCTTAACAGCCTGCTGGCAGAAATCTAACTACCTCCTCCTTAGCCTCCTTAATGAGCCTATTGCTTTTATAACCTTTCTGGTCTCTTCGGATATCTCCTGGACAATATCGTGCTTTCTCTTCACCTCTTCTATTGCCTTATGCCGGTCCTGGTAGGTGGTTTTTATGGCCTTTCCCGTAAGTATGTTTGCATTATTATTAAAATATTCCATGTATCCCCTCTGTACGGCAATATGCTGCTGCCCGGAACCAGACCTTGTTTTGATTATCCCCACATCCAGCTGGCAGACAACAGGCATATGGCCGGGAAGAAGCCCCATACTTCCCTCTACCGAGGGCACACTTATAAACTCAACATCACCCTCAAAGATCACCTCTTCGGGGGTTACTATGGAGACATGGATTACTTTCCGGGCCACTATGCCTCCTCCTGATCCTGTTTTTTTAAAAGCTCTTCAGCCTTTTTTTCCGCTTCCTGTATGTTTCCCACCATATAGAATGCCTCCTCGGGATACTGGTCACACTTTCCTTCCACTATAGCCTCAAAACCGGCTACACTTTCTTCCACCTTAACGAACCTGCCCTCTTTTCCGGTAAACTGCCGGGCCACAAAAAAAGGCTGGGACAGGAAATTTTCAATTTTCCTGGCCCTCTGCACCAGCTGCCTGTCCTCTTCGGAAAGCTCATCTATGCCCAGTATGGCTATTATATCCAGCAGCTCCTTGTTTCTCTGCAGAATCTCCCTTACCTCCCAGGCCACATCATAATGCCTGCTGCCAATAACCTCCGGGTCAAGTATCCTGGATGACGACTCAAGAGGATCTACGGCAGGGTACAATCCTCTCTCTGATATATGCCGGGACAGCACCAATGAAGAATCCAGGTGGGCAAAGGTGGTAACCGGCGCCGGATCTGTCAGGTCATCAGCAGGCACATACACCGCCTGCACCGAAGTGATGGAGCCCTTCCTGGTGGAGGCAATACGCTCCTGAAGTTCCCCCATTTCGCTGGCCAGGGTAGGCTGGTAGCCCACCGCGGAAGGCATCCTGCCCAATAGTGTAGACACCTCCTGGCCTGCCTGTATAAACCTGAATATATTATCTATGAAAAGAAGCACATCCTTTCCTTCATCTTCCCTGAAATGCTCGGCTATGGTCAAGGCTGAAAGGCCCACCCTCAGCCGGGCTCCGGGAGGCTCGTTCATCTCCCCGAAAACAAGTGCGGTCTTTTCCAGCACTTTCGCCTGGTCCATGGCCTGCCAGAGTTCATGGCCTTCCCTGGTCCTCTCGCCCACACCGGCAAATACAGACAGGCCCCCGTGCTCAATGGCAATATTATGTATAAGCTCCATCATTATTACCGTCTTGCCCACCCCGGCTCCGCCAAACATGCCTATCTTTCCTCCCTTAACAAAAGGGCACAGGAAATCTATAACCTTGACTCCGGTCTCCAGCAGCTCGGTCCTGGTATCTATATCTTCAATCCCCGGAGCCTTGCGGTGTATGGGAAGCCTGGCCTGAGCATCAAGGCTGCTGCTTTTAAGGTCCTTGGGGTTGCCCAGCACATTCAATATCCTGCCCAGAACCTCTTTTCCCACCGGAACCTGTATGGGCTTTCCGGTAGAGAAAACATCTGTGCCCCTGGCCAGCCCGTCAGTAGAAGACATGGCCACGCACCTGACCCGGCTGTTTCCGATAGACTGCTGGACTTCAGCCACTATGAGCTCTTTTTTGCCGTTTTCTGCGGGCCGGTAAATGTTAACCGCAGTAAAAATCTCCGGTATAAAGGAAGGAGGAAACTGTACGTCTATTACCGGCCCCCTCACACTTACTATTATCCCCTTATTTTTATTATCCATAATCTATCCCCCGGTCTGGCCGCCGGAGACCACCTCCATGATCTCGGAGGTAATCTGGTGCTGCCTGAATTTATGGTAATCCTTGGTCAGGCCCCGGAGAAGGTCGTCAGAATTACTGCTGGCATTCCTCATGGCAGTCATCCTCGCCCCAATCTCAGAGGCAGTAGATTCCAGGAGTATCCCGTATACCACCGTAAAAATATATTCAGGTATTATGCTCCGGACAATTTCTTCCAGTGAGGGTTCATACTCAAACTCTGTGGGAAGGTCCCTGGGCCTGCACTCAAAAGGCCCGGCGGCATCAATGCCTTTTTCCCTCTCGGACAGCTTCTGGGCTATGGGTATGGGAAGAATCTGCATAACCGCAGCCTCCTGGGAAGCAGGGTTAATGTACCTGGTATAGCATACCAGCACCCTGTCTGCCTCACCCACCACATAACGGGATATAAGGTTCCGGGAGATTTCCCTGGCATCCATAAACTTCGGCCAGTAAGAAAGGTGCTCATATACTTTCTTAAGCTCATACCCCCGGTAGGTAAAATAACTTTTTCCCCTGGTGCCTATCATATCCATCTCAACATCTTTTCCCTGGGCTAAAAACCTTTCTGTATTTTCTTCAATAAGCTCAATTACATTGGCATTGTATGCCCCGCAGAGGCCCTTGTCTGCGGTAACCCCCAGTATGAGGACAGTCTTTTCGGCCTCCCTTTTTCGTACCAGCGGATCATTCTGTATGGGCCCGGTAAGCCCCAGGTTGCATAAAAAATCTTCCACCATCCTTATAAACGGCCTGGACTCAATCAGCCTCTTCTGTGCAGCCCTGATCCGGGAAGAGGCTATCATGCCCATGGCCCCGGTTATCTTCCTGGTACCGGCAATGCTTTCTATCCTGTCTTTTATTTCCTTTTCCCTGGTCATATCCTCCCCCTACGGGACCTCAAATTTAGCCTTGAAATCCCTGGCTGCCTGCATAAGGCCTTCCTTCAGCCCATCATCCATGTCCTGGGTTTCCTTCAGCTGCTTTACCAGCTCTTTTCTTGCCCTGTACATGTACAGCAAAAATTCTTCCTCAAAGCGCACCACCCTGGATATGGGAACGTCATCCAGAAAACCGTGGGTAAGGAGGAACAGGGCAAGCACCTGGTCCTCCACAGGCATTGGCTGGTACTGGGGCTGCTTCAATATCTCCGTAGCCCTCTCCCCCCTCCTGACCAGCTTTTTGGTCTGGGCATCAAGCTCGGTGCCAAACTTGGCAAAATTTTCAATTTCCCTGTACCGGGCAAGGTCCAGCCTGAGCATGCCCGCTACCTTCCTCATGGCCGGTACCTGTGCGCTGGCCCCCACCCTGGAAACAGATATTCCCGCATTCACCGCAGGCCTGATACCCGCATTAAACAAATCGCTGTCCAGATAAATCTGCCCGTCGGTTATGGATATGAGGTTGGTGGGTATATAACCGGATATATCTCCTTCCCTTACCTCCACCACCGGAATGGCGGTAAGGGAGCCCCCTCCCTTCTCCTGGGAAAGCCTGGCCGAGCGCTCCAGCAGCCTGGAGTGCAGGTAAAATATGTCCCCCGGGTATGCTTCCCTTCCCGGCGGCCTCCTTAAAAGCAGGGAAAGCTCCCTGTAGGCTACCGCATGCTTGGAAAGGTCATCGTACATCACCAGGGCATGCATGGAGCGGTAAGCAAAATACTCCCCCATGGCACATCCGGCATAAGGGGCTAAATACTGCAGGGCCGCCGGCTCCTTGGCGGTGGCAGCCACAATGGTAGTATATTCCATGGCACCTGCCTGCCTGAGCCTTTCTGCTATCCTGGCCACCAGAGACGTTTTCTGGCCGATGATTACAAAAATACAAAAAACATCCCTGTCTACCTGGTTTATGATTGTATCTACCAAAAGCGCGGTTTTGCCTATCCTCCTGTCAGATACTATAAGTTCCCTCTGGCCGCGGCCGATGGGAACCATGGCATCTATGGCCTTGATTCCCGTCTGCAGGGGCTGGTTTACCGCCTGCCTTTCCACCACCCCCGGGGCATGGTACTCTACAGGCCTGAATTCCTCTGACTTTATGGGGCCCATACCGTCAACAGGCCTTCCCAGGGAGTCTACAATCCTTCCCAGCAGGGCTCCCCCCACAGGCACCCGGAGGACCTGCCCGGTCCTTTTGGCAATATCGCCCTCCTGTATCTTCTCATAGTCTCCCAGCACTATTCCCCCGATATAGTGCTCATCCAGGTTAAGGGCCAGGCAGTAGGCATCACCGGGAAGCCTGATCATCTCCCCGGCCACCGCCTTGGAAAGGCCCCCAATTCTGACAATACCATCAGCAGCCTCCATGACCCTGCCCGTTTCCTCAACTTCAACACCCCCCTCATACTTTTCCACCTGGGCGCTTATAAGGGAGGCAATCTTTTCTGAATTTATGTCAAGCGCCAAAAAAATCCCCCTCCAGCTCAATCGATTTTAAATCCTTTTTTATAGCCTCCAGCTTCCCCCTGGTGCTGAGGTCAATGCTCAGGTCCCCCACCCTTATAATAAGTCCCCCGATTACGGCGGGCTCCACAATGTTTTTAATCCTCACATCCAGCCCCGTCTTTTTATCCACCCTATCCTTTATCTTCTCCACAGAACCCTTATCCAGCTTTACCGCACTTATCACCTCTACCGCCAGCTGCTTTTTCAGCCGGTCGGCCATCTCAGAGTAACTCCTGTATATATCCCTTATTTTATCCTGCAGCCCCAGGGCAATGATCATAGACACCGCAGCCCGGATCGATTTTGAGGCGTCCTTTCCCAATGCGGAAAGTATCACCCCTATCTTATCCGCTGTCTCCACCTGCTTATCCCCCAGATACCTCTTAAGTTCCATATTGGAAGCAACCTCATCGGATACCTCCTCAAGCTCACTTTCTACCAGCAGGACATTTTTTTGGGCCTCGGCTATGCTCAGTATGGCCTCAGCCACCTTGTCTGTCTCCCTTGCCATCTATACCTCTTCCATCTCCTCCAGGCTTTCCTCTATAAGCCTCTGGTGCTCCTTCTTGGAAATATTTCTGGGCAGCATCTTCCCGGCAATGTCCACCGATATATCCGCAATCCTGTCTCTTACCTCTTTTAGGGCCTTCTCCTTTTCCTTCTCCACCTCTGCCCTGGCGTTTTCTACCAGCTCCCTGGCCTTTTTTCTGGCATCCTGCTCAATCTGCTGCTTCAGGATATTGGCTTCCTGCTTTGAATCCTCAATTATCCTCTTGGTCTCCTCCCAGGTCTTTTCCAGCTCCTCCTTCTGCTGGTCTAAAATCTTCTGGGCTTCTTCCTTCTGCCGGTCAGCAAGCATTATCTTTTCTTCGGTATCCTTCTGCCTCCTGGAAATCATATTGTTTACCGGTTTCAGCACAAACTTCCACAGCACAAAAACCATTACGGCAAAAACGATAACCGACCAGAATATGGTACTGGACATGGGATTTATGATACCAGCAACCTCTTCCAATTTCCTACACCCCTTATCCTAATTTTAAACCGCAAATATTAAAAGGAAAGCAATCACCAGAGCATAAAGGGCGATTGCCTCCGCAAAAGCAATGCCTATAAACATTGCTGTCTGTATCTGGCCTGCCGCCTCCGGCTGCCTGGCTATACCTTCCAATGCCTTTCCTACTAAATTTCCAATAGCCAGCCCCGGCCCTATAGCCCCAATGCCTATGGCAAAACCTGCTGCCAGCACTTTAGCCGCTTCTACATCCATAACTCCTGGTTTACAAAACCCACCAAAAATGACAGGTTTTGAAGGTAGCCTTTCTTCTACCTGCCGGATGGTTAAACATTTAGCTCCTCTCGACCAGTTCT
>JBNJCW010000023.1:0-26264 GCA_051744345.1 Actinomycetota bacterium | reverse complement strand
TATTATAAATATTTACTGCTTATAAGAAAATTTCGAATATTTTCTGCCTTGCCTGCCCTGTTGCAGGTATCCGGGGGAACTTCTATAATAAGATTAAATAATTTATGAATTATTAAATTTATGAGAGCAATAAAGTACAAAAAAAGGGAAAAGGAAGTTTTAGATAAAGTAATCTCTATATTAAAAGAAAATTTAAACCCTGGACTGATTTTACTCTTTGATTCAGGAGCAGGGGATAAGCCTAGCAGAGGTTCAGACTTTGATATAACTTTGGACGGGGAAAAAAATGGTATTAGGGAATTAAAAGAGAAGCTTGAAAAAGTATCAGGCCTTTATAGAGCAGACCTAATATTTTTGGAATCTGTTGATAAAGAGTTTAAAGATATTATTCTAAAGAGGGGGAAGGCCCTGTATGAGAGATGTGCTTGAGTATTCTTTAAATTAATTAAAAATGCCCACCATGGGTTAATAGAAGGCATAGAACAGGCTAAAGATGAATTGGTCAGAGATGGGGAATTTGCTCTGGAGCAATTTATTACCAGCACATTTTTATGGTCAAGCAGCAAGATCTTTAGATTTCCCAATATTAAATGGTAAGAAGAAAATTTTCTCCCCATTTTAAAACAGGTCATAAATTATAAAATTCAGTAGAAAAAGGGCTTTCTGCCAGAAGCATGTTTGTAAAGGTGGTGCATAGAAAATAAATAAAAGGAACCCTAATTAATCCATTTCCTAAATTTATATGGGCATATTAAAGCAATATCAAAGCGATATTAAAATTTGACTTTACAGCATCAGTTACTATATAATTCCAAGATATCTGGAAAATAAAATTTTTTTAATGAAAAAAGATACTTTTATAAAAGACAATATAAATTCTTCCAAAATCTTGTTTAGCAGAATCTCGCTGCTAAAAGATAACACATGCTGGCACAGCTAATTTTCTTAGCTTTGCCAGTGTTTGGCCACCAATACATCAGATAATTCACATAATACTTCCAAGTCAGGCATTGGCTTCTTATCATATTCGATTTATGGAGGAGCAATGTTTAATATTACAAGGGAACAATTTAATAAACTATCACATACCTACAACCTCATACCTGTTTACAGGGAATATATGGTGGATACAGAAACACCTGCTTCTCTTTTTTTAAAGATTAAGAGGAGGAAAAAACCGGTATTTCTTTTGGAAAGCATAGAAGGCCCCCGGGGGTTATCCAGGTATTCCATTATTGGCATTGACTACAGCAGAGAGGTAAGTTTCTCCCGTGGGGTTTTTACGGTAAAAGATAAGAAGGGAAATGGGTGGACAAAAAATACAGACCGTCCCATGGATTTCCTGAAGGGCATAATGGGAAAAATAAAGGTATACGGGGATCCCGGGCTGGGCCATTTCATCGGCGGCCTGGTGGGGTACATAAGTTATGATATGGTAAGCTATTTTGAAAAAATACCCCTTGCGGGCAAAGCAGAATTTCCGGAAATGCTTTTTTATTCTACAAACCTGGTAATTGTTTTTGACCACTACAACAATACCATGAAAATAATTGCTACTTTATCAACAGGTGAAGGCTTAAGCAGTTATGAGGCATACTGCAGGTCAACAAACATGATTGAGGCCCTGGAAGAAGACATATACAATTCAAAGGCTATGCCGGGCCTTGTAAGCCAGATGAACCGGGCTGTGGATGATATAAGTTTTGAGTCAAATTTTGACAGGCATGAGTTTCTAGAAGCTGTGGAGAAGGCCAAAGGATACATAAACAGCGGGGATGCCTTCCAGGTAGTGCTCTCCCAGAGGTTTGGCATAAAGACAGGGGCCCGGGATTTTGACATATACCGCCAGCTTAGAACCACCAATCCTTCACCATACATGTTTTTTATGGATTTCGAAAATTTCAAACTGATAGGCTCATCACCCGAGCCCCTGGTAAAGGTAAAGGGTGATAAGATACTCACCTGCCCTATTGCAGGCACCAGGAGGAGGGGCAGGGACGAGTCAGATGATAAGGCTATAGCCGAAGAGCTTCTGGGTGATGAGAAAGAGAGGGCAGAGCATAACATGCTGGTGGATCTGGCCAGAAATGACCTGGGCAGGGTATCGGAATACGGAAGTGTGGAGGTTAAGAAATATATGGATGTAGGGAAGTATTCCCATGTGATGCATCTTGTTTCGGTGGTAGAGGGAAAGCTTATGGCCGGGAAGGATGTTTTTGATGCCCTGAGGAGTGTTTTCCCTGCAGGCACCTTGAGTGGTGCCCCCAAGGTGAGGGCAATGCAGATAATAAGTGAGCTTGAGAATCAGAGGAGGGGGCCCTACGGCGGCGCAGTTGGTTATTTCGGGTATGAAGGAAGCATGGATTTTTGTATTACCATAAGGACAGCGCTGCTTAAAGGCGGCACAGCCTATGTACAGGCAGGAGCAGGGATTGTTTACGATTCGGTGGCTGAAAATGAATATGAAGAGACGGTTAACAAGGCCGGCGCCCTTTTTAGGTCCATAAAGATGTCCGGCATACGAGGAGGGATAAGATGCTGACTGAAGTAATCGAAAAAATAACCAGGTTTGAAGACCTTACCGGCAAACAGGCATTTGAAGCTATGAAATGCATTATAGGTGGCAATGTGGCCGATTCCCAGATTGCCTCCTTTTTGACTGCTCTAAGGATGAAGGGGGAAACCACTGATGAGATAAGCGGTTTTGCCAGGGCTATGCTTGATGTAGCTCAGAAGGTTAATACCAGGCATAAATTGGTTGTAGATACCTGCGGAACGGGAGGGGACAATAAAGATACCTTCAATATATCCACAACCGCAGCTTTTATTGCTGCAGGTGCGGGGGTAGTAGTAGCCAAGCATGGAAACAGGGGCGTATCCAGCAGGAGCGGCAGTGCGGATGTTCTGGAAAAACTGGGAGTAAACATTAATCTGTCTCCAGAAGATATAGTAAGTTGTATAGATAAAATAGGGATAGGATTTATATATGCCCGCAGAGCCCATACAGCAATGGCTAATGTGGCCAGGGCAAGGAAGGATATGGGAATAAAAACCGTGTTTAACATACTGGGGCCGATAACCAACCCTGCCATGGCCAGCGGGCGGGTATTGGGTGTTTATGAGGAGAAGCTGGTGGATAAAATGACCTATACCCTAAAAAGCTTGGGGATAAGGAGGGCCTTGGTAGTGTATGGGCTGGAGGTCCTGGACGAGATTTCTGTTTCAGGAAAGACCCTGGTTTCTGATTTAAACAATGGGCGGGTTTTAAGGTATACTATAAGCCCTGATGACTTTGGGCTAAAAAGCTACAGCATAGAAAACTTAAGGGGAGGGGATCCAGGGGAAAATGCTAAAATTTTAATAAATATACTTACCGGAAGGCTGAAGGGCGCAAAAAGGGCTGCTTCTGTGCTGAATGGGGCAGCGGCAATCATAGCGGGGGCAAAGGCGGACAGTTTTTCGGAGGCCATCAGCATGGCTGCCCGTTCAATTGACAGCGGAAATGCTATGGACAAATTAAATAGGCTTATTGAGTATACTAATAATACTGAAAGGTTTTTGGGGTGAATTACCTAAAGGAAATCTTAATTGATAAGAAAAAAAACAAACCGGACATTTCCCAAAAAGCAAAGGTGAAAGGCAAGGGATTCGGGAAAAATTTCAGCAAAGACAAGATAAACATCATTGCCGAGATTAAGGCAGCCAGTCCCTCGAGGGGCGTGATTAATAAAAATCTTAATAAGGCAGAAGCAGCTTACCAGTACGGAAGGCACCCCGGTTTTATAAAGGGCATATCTGTTTTGACCGAGCCCCTTTACTTTAAAGGGTGCGCTGATGATGTAGCGGAGGTTAAAAAATCGTGCGGGCTGCCGGTCTTAAGAAAGGATTTTATAACCTATCCTGCCCAGGTTTATGAAAGTGCCTGCCTCGGAGCTGACTGCATACTGCTTATTGCAGGACTTTTGGGTGAAAAGAGGCTGAAGTATCTTTACCGGCTGGCAAAAAGTTTGGGGCTGGAGGTTTTGGTGGAGGCCCATAACAGCGGGGAGTTGGAAAAGGCCATAAAAATTGGGGCTGGGCTGGTAGGCATAAATAACCGCAACCTTAAGGACTTAAGGGTTAACCGGGATAATGCTGTTTCGGTTATAGAAAAATCAGCTGAGGACGGCATCACCTTTATCAGTGAAAGCGGAATAGGGAGCCTGGATGATATCCTGAGCCTGTATGAGAAAGGGATAAGAAATTTCCTTATAGGAACTTATTTTATGAGGGCGAAAAGCCTGGAGGTAACCCTTGACTGCATGGAGATTGCCTTTAAGAAGAAAGGATTGATTTAGGTGGTATGGGTTAAGGTCTGCGGGGTAACAGATAAAGACGAAGCCTTAGGTATTTCCGGACTGGGTACTGATGCCCTTGGCTTTATACTCTCCACAGACAGCAGGAGGAGAATCAGTACGGAAAAGGCAGAAAAAATTATTGGAGCTGTAAGGGAAAAACATATGGAAAAGGCGCCCCGGATGGTGGGTGTGTTTGTAAATGAGGATACAGGTTATGTAAAGGAAGCAGCAGAAAGGCTTGGTCTGGATATGGCCCAGTTCTCCGGCCATGAGGATGCAGCCTACCTTAAGGAAGTTAAGAAGCTGGCAGCTTTTGAGGTTATAAAGGCAATACCCTGTAAGGCGGATACGGATGCAGCATGGGAAATTAAGAGGTTGGAGAAATTACCGGACTATTACCTTCTGGATACCTACAGCAGCGTATCTTATGGAGGAACGGGCAGGACATTTGATTGGAGTATGGCGGCAAACCTAGGTGCAGAGAAGAGGATAATTCTGGCAGGAGGCCTGGGACCGGATAATGTACATGAGGCAGTATCTGCAGCCGGGCCATTTGGAGTGGACGCCTCTTCGGCGCTGGAGGCAGCCAGCGGAAAAAAGGATATGGAAAAAGTAAGGGAGTTTATAAAAAATGCAAAAAGGAATGGGTAAAAAAGACAGGGCCGGCTATTTCGGACGCTTCGGGGGAAGGTTTGTGCCGGAGGTACTGGTTGGCGCCTTGAGCGAACTGGAAGCCGAGTATACCAGAAGCAAAAATGATAAAGGTTTTAAGGAGGAGCTGGCAGGCCTTTTAAAAGACTATGCCGGCAGGCCGACCCCCCTTTATTATGCTAAAAGGCTGTCTGAGCATCTGGGAGGGGCAAAGATATACTTAAAAAGAGAGGACCTGTGCCATTTGGGCGCACATAAGATAAACAATACGCTGGGCCAGGCGCTTCTGGCCAGAAGGATGGGTAAAAAAAATATAATAGCTGAAACCGGGGCAGGGCAGCACGGGGTATCTACTGCGGCCTGTGCGGCTCTTTTTGGTTTTGGCTGCAAGGTGTTTATGGGAAAGGTAGATATCGGCAGGCAGGAACCCAATGTATTCAGGATGAAACTTCTGGGAAGCGAGGTAATAGAGGTGGACTCAGGAAGCATGACCCTAAAAGATGCGTGTAACGAGGCACTGAGGTACTGGATAGCCAATATCGACCATACCCATTACATTATTGGCTCGGTGGTTGGCCCCCATCCCTATCCTTCGATGGTAAGGGATTTTCAGTCGGTGATAGGAAGAGAGGTAGAAGGACAGATACTGTCCAAGGAGGGAAGGCTTCCTGACTGCCTGGTTGCCTGTGTAGGAGGGGGAAGCAATGCCATGGGCCTTTTTTACCCCTTTTTAGGCAAGGAGTTAGATATGGTAGGGATAGAAGCAGGGGGAGAAGGCATAGCTTCCGGAAAACACTGCGCTTCTCTTTCCAGGGGAAAAGAAGGGGTTTTCCAGGGGGCTTTAAGTTATGTCCTTCAGGACAGTTACGGGCAGATATCCCAAACGCATTCGATATCTGCAGGGCTTGATTATCCCGGAGTGGGGCCTGAGCATTCTTTCCTCTTTGATTCAAAAAAAGTGGCCTACAAAACGGTTACCGACAGCCAGGCCGTTGAGGCGTTTAGACTATTATCCTCTTTTGAAGGAATAATACCTGCCCTGGAGAGCAGCCACGCACTGGCCTGGGCGGTTGAGAGGGCAGGAAAAGAAAAAAAAGATAAAATAATAGTGGTTAATCTCTCCGGTAGAGGGGACAAGGACATAAATACGGTTATGGGGATGGAGGATAAGATATTATGAGCAGGATAGAACAGGCATTTAGGAAGCCGGGCAGCAGCAAGGCTTTTATCCCTTTTATAACCTGCGGCTATCCCACGGTTGAAGGGTTTGAGAGGCTGTTTTTGGCCCTGGCAGGAAACGGGGCGGATATTATAGAGGTTGGCCTTCCCTTTTCTGACCCTCTTGCTGATGGGCCGGTCATACAAAAAACAAGCCAGGTTGCCCTGAGCAGAGGAATAAATGCTGATACAATGTTTGAAAGCATAAAAAACCTGGGCAGGAAGGTGGATACCCCTGTGGCTGTAATGAGCTATTTTAATCCCATATACCGCTATGGGGTAAAAAGGTTTTTATCTGCCTGCAAAAGACACGGGGTTAGCGGCTTAATAATACCGGATCTTCCCCTGGAGGAATTTTATGCATATAAGCAGCTTTTTGAAGGCATGGGTGTGGATAATATAATGCTGGCATCCCTTACTACCGGCAGGGAAAGGCTGAAAGAAATCAGCCAAATAGGTAAGGGGTTTCTATACTGTGTTTCGGTAAGAGGGGTTACCGGGCAGAGGCAGAAAATAGCGGAAGAGGTTAAAAACTACCTTGAGCTGGTAAAGGAGCAGACCAGGCTTCCTGCAGCCCTTGGTTTTGGGATATCCACCACTGAACAGATTAATGATATAAAGGACTATACCGATGGTATAATAATAGGCAGCAAGATCCTTTCTATGGTAGAGGAGAATGATTTTGAACATAGCCTGGATAAAATAGCGGAATTTGTCAGAGAGGTAAAAGACTGCCTGGAGGTATAAAGATGCCAAAAAAAGCATACATATTGATACTGCCACTGGTATGTGTGCTGCTTGTATCCTGTATGGCCGGCCAGCAAGAACCAGCTAGAGACTTACATTCTGAAGATGCGGCTGTAGAGCCCCCGCCGGAGGAGGAAAAGTTTGGCAGCCAATTAAGCTTTTCTCAGGCAGGAAAACTTGAGATACCCGGCCAGGCCATTGATGTTGACATTAAGGGGACTTATGCCTATCTTACTGATGATTTGGGCCAGCTTTATATTATTGATTTTTCTGATAAAGGGAACCCGCAGGTTCTGGGAAAGGCAAGAGATATTCATTCCGCCAATATAGTTATCATTCAGGATGACTATGCTTATGTATCTTATACCAGCTGGCAGAGCGAAGAGGATAAGAATTTTACCGAATGCGGGTTAAAGATAATAGACGCAAGAGAAATAGAATCCCCCATGGTGGTAGGAGATTATGTTAGCGGCAGCGGCAGGGAGAAATGGGTGCTGGGTATTTTTATACAGGGTGATTATGCGTACCTTAATACCACTGAACAGATTGGGGGTGAGCCGGTTAGCCGGATGGAGATAGTAGATATTGGGGATAAAGAAAATCCGGCCCAGGTTTCGGCACTGGATCTGGATGGTATGCCCTGGAGTGTTTATGTGCAGGATAACTTTGCTTACATAAATACTGCTATATATGATGAGAGCCCTGACCCGGGCCAGCAGGGAAGGTTATTGGTGGCAGATGTAACGGATAAAGAAGAGCCGCAGCTGACTGGGAGCTGTGAACTGCCGCCGGGTACAGCGGGAGTTTATGTTGAGGATGATTTTGCCTATATTTCCAATAATACCCTTGAGTTTGAATCGGGAGAGGCTGAAAGTTATCTGCAGTTGGTAGATATAACTGATAAAAATAACCCCCGGGCCGTAAGCAGGTGCTTGCTTCCGGGACAGGGCTGGGAGATAGATATGGTTTCAGACTATGTTCTGGTATCTGACTTGGACGGCGGTGTTCATGCAGTAGACATCTCCCAGAAGGAAAGCCCCCGCCTTGCAAACAGCTTTTATACCAGCGGCACATCTTATGATGTAACCATAGAGGGAAACTACGGTTATATTGCTGACGGCTTTTCCGGGCTGGCAGTACTGGCCCTTTCGGGACAAGAGGATAGACGGGATATAGCTTCCCAGGAGGGAAACAGAGCCCCCAATGCTTATTTTGAAATTTCCGGGGACGGCAGCGGGCCGGGAGAGTACCCGGTAGGGGTGCCCGTTTATTTTTCCGCAGCTCCCTCCTATGATGCTGATGGGGATCAGCTCAGTTACAGCTGGGAGATTGGTGTCAGGAAATATGAAGGGAAAGATATATCCCATGTTTTTGATATCCCCGGAAACTACGAGGTAAAGCTTACGGTAGGTGACGGAGAGCTTTCTGATGAAACTGCCGGAGACATTACCATCAGGGAATCAAGCCTATGTGTTGTTCCTGTCCGGAACAGGAATCTGGAGGTAGAGATAGAGTACAGGATTACCAATTTAGGGCCCGGAACCCTAAAAGGTATACAGTGTTTTGCTACCATCCCCCAGACCTATAAGCCTTTCCAGGTTGTAAATGAGCTAAAGACAGTCAATGAAGATTACCAGATTGTCTATGACCAGAGCAATAATAAGATACTGCAGATTGACTATGGAGACCTGGAGGTTGGGGAGGCAGAAGAGATGACCCAGGTATTGCTGATAGATGTGGATATGAGGCCTTTCGAATATA
Organism: Actinomycetota bacterium; assembly: GCA_051744345.1. Classification (GTDB taxonomy): domain Bacteria; phylum Actinomycetota; class Humimicrobiia; order Humimicrobiales; family Humimicrobiaceae; genus Halolacustris. Next base: position 17,550 of record JBNJCW010000023.1, on the reverse strand, counting down.
TGGATCTTGATTACGGCAGCCTGGACTATGATGAGGATGACAGTGACCTGTTCTTCTACACCATGGATGACCTTTATATTGATTCAGATAACCCGGTTATAATAGACAGGGCAAAATCAGTTATAGGTGATGAAGAAAGGCCGGTAGCTATAATGGAGAAACTTTACTACTATGTTACCAACCTGCTGCACTATGATTTTAGGAGAGCTGAAGATCCCCGCTATCCCCTTATGTATGCTTCAGAGATACTGCAGGAGAAGAAAGGGGTATGTGCTGATTATGCCATACTTTATACCGCGCTGCTTAGGGCTGCAGGCATACCCTCCAGGGTTGCCAGCGGGATACCCTTGTATGCTACCCTGCTTGAAGGGGGCCAGCTTGATATAGGGCATGCCTGGGTGGAGGTAAAGTTTCCCCAGTTTGGCTGGGTGCCCATAGACATAACCATTGAGGACCCCTTTATGGCTCCGGACTATAATATGAACCTGGCCACAGAAAGGGGCTCAGGGTTCCTCCACAGGAACATAACCATGGATTGGTCCAGCTACTATTTTGATGGTTTTGTGTATTCATGGGAAGGTGAGGATATGCCCGAGGTTGAGCAGTCTATAACTTACAGGGTGAGGGAATAAGCTTGAAACCAGCGTGCCGGCAGCTGGCTCATGGGAAACACATAATTAACCCGGGAATGCATTTTATAGAATGTCTATGATATAAAAACTCCAAAACAGGGTAAAACCCCTTAGGGCGGGGCAACGGCATTGATAAACTGGAGAAGGGTTACAGAAGGCTGAATTGTTTTTAGCTTTTTATAAGTTATGTCTATTATTAATTTCAAGAAAAATTTAAATTCAGTTACAATATTTTTTTTTTCTGATAAAATACACATAAGGAAAAGAGCAAATGGTATTACCTGAAATTTCCTCATCTAATTATTCTTGCAGAAAGGAATTTAAAATGCTTATCTTGGGACTAATTCTCGTAATTGCAGGCATTGTACTCTTATTCTTAGGGATGAATATTATCGCTTATTTATTGATTGCAGCAGGGATACTTGTAATTTTGTTTGCAGGATTCAGGACTGTAAGGCCTATAGAAAGAGGTGTGATTGAAAGGTTCGGAAAGTTTCAAAGGATAAAGGATGCCGGACTTACCTGGATCATTCCAATGATTGATAAAATATACCGGGTAAATATAACCGAACAGATGGTTGACGTGATGCCCCAGATGGTAATCACAAAAGACAAGTTAAATGCAGAGGTGGATGCAGTGGTTTATTATCAGATAAAAGACGTGAAAGCCAGCATATATAATGTAGATGACCACAGGGCCCAGCTTACCAGCCTTGCCAGGACTACACTGAGGGCGGTTATAGGAAATATGACGCTCACCGATGCAAATGAAAAAAGGAGCGAAATCAATACCCAGGTAGAAACAGTGCTGGATAAAGAGACCAACAGTTACGGTGTTGAGGTTTTGAGGGTTGAGATTCAGAAAATACAGCCTCCCCCTGATGTACAGGAGGCAATGAATAAGGTTGTAAAGGCTGAGCAGGAAAAGATTGCTGCCATGGATACGGCCACAGCCACAGAGACCAGGGCTGATGGTGAAAAGAGGGCAGAAATTAAAAAAGCTGAGGGTGTACGGCAGGGGCTTATACTTTCTGCTGAAGGCCAGGCGGAGTCAATCCGGCTGGTGGCAAACGCAGAGGCTGATAAGATCAAGGTGGTAAATGAAGCCGCCCAGAAGTTTTTTATAGGTAATGCCCAGATATTAAAGAAGATAGAGGCCGTTGAGAATTCCCTTAAGCAAAACTCCAAGATAATCGTTGATGCAAGCAAGGTGCAGACTATAGTAACCGAAGCTGCAGGGGTTACGCCCATACCGCGAAGCGGAAAAGCAGCAAAATAAATTAAGGGGGATTGTAGAGCTTATTTTGGCTATTTAATTATTGGATGATTTATTTAACCGGGTTTGTTTACAAACCCCATCCCTAGATAGCTCCCCAATCTCATCTTTTGCTTTGTATAAAATACTACTGGCTTGAAATTTAGGTATTTCTCCTTTAATTTTTGCAGTGATTAGCATATAAAAGGGCAAAAGTTAAATTAAAATAGCCAAACAGCTGTTGAAAAATAAAATGGAAATAATAAATAGAGTGTCTTGGTATGGAAACAATCAGTATTAAAAACCTGAGTAAGTCATACGGCAGCCGCAAGGTATTGGATAATATTAACCTGGATATAGGAGAAGGGGAGTTTTATTGCCTTCTTGGACCTAATGGTTCAGGCAAAACCACCATATCCTCAATAATGGCCGGCATAAGGAAACCTGATAGCGGAGAAGTGCAAATATATGGAAAAAGCCCCCAAAAAGCAAGGGGCTTCCTGGGCTATATCCCCCAGGAGAGTTTTTCTGACCCCAACCTTACCGGCTGGGGAAACCTTGATTATTTTGCGAAACTGCTGGGTTATGGCCGGGAAGAGAGAAAGAGGATGGTAAAAATATTAATGGAGAAGATAGAGCTGACAAGGGATGCAGGTAAAAGGGTGGCTAATTACTCAGGGGGGATGAAGAAAAGGCTGGAGCTTGCCACTGTTTTGTTTCCGGGAATAAAATTGCTTATTTTGGATGAGCCCACCACCGGCCTGGATCCTTCTGCCAGGAGGAAATTTTTTAGCTATATTGATGAGATAAGGGATGAAAAAACTACCATCTTCCTGATAAGCCATATAGGCTCAGATACAGAAACGGCAACCAGGGTGGGATTAATAGATAACGGAAAAATAATAGCGGAAGGAAGCTCCGAGAAGCTTAAGAATAACAGCGGCCTTAAAAATATTGTAAGTATAGATACCTCCATAAAGAATGACAGCATTAAGAAATTGCTTCATAAATTTAATGAGGCAGAGGAGGTTTTGGAATATGATTCAGGGTATAGGATATTTACTGTACAGACAGCAGAGATAATACCTGAAATTGTAAGGGGTATTGAAAAAATGGGTTTTAAAGTACTTAAGATTAGTGTCAGCGTGCCCACTATCGAGGATGTTTTTTTTAAGATAACCGGCAAAAGCGTAGAAGGGGTTTAGGCATTGAAGCAGATATCAGCAGCATTGGTTAAAGGAGTCAAAGATGCTTTTATGAGCAAGCCTGCGCTTTTCTGGACCATAGCATGGCCGCTGCTCTGGCTGATACTTGGGGCATTTGTTTTCTTAAGGCAGGTACCCCAAGAATACCAGGCCATAGAAAGGGGCAGGCAGGTCCTTTCCTTGTCTGTATTTGCTATTATGATTGCCGGAATGGCTAATATTCCTGCGGGAATATCTGAGGACAGGGAGAGGGGACTTTTTTTAAAATTAAAGTCAATGCCAATCCAGCCATGGAAAGAATCTCTGGGGAGGGTACTGGCCATTATAATTTTTAGCATTGTAAGTGTCATCCTGGTATTTACAACAGGAATTTTAATAGGGGGGAGATTTGATTTTGGCTGGAATGAATTTTTCATTTCTGTTCCTCTGCTGCCGTTATGTATGCTGGTCTCTGCAGGGATAGGTATGATAGTAGGGACACTTATTAAAAATATACAGGGTTCGATTATGACCGGGGTAGGTATTGCAGTGGTAACCTCTACTGTCTCCGGCATATTTTTCCCATATGAAATGCTGCCGCAGGGGCTGCAGAAGTTTTCTAATTACTGGCCTACCTCTTCCACAAACAATCTGCTTCTGTATTATATGTCCGGCAAGGCCTTTTTGATCTCTTCAATAGGCCTGCATTATGCTTATACCGCTATAGTATCTGTAGTAATTTTTATTGCAGGCATATTGCTGTATTCAAAATATGGCTGGCAGAGCGAATAGGGGTATGATGTTTAAGCAGATATAGGAAAAATTTCCTTGATTGCCTTAAAGAAAATTAAGCAAGAATTGTTTAACCTTAACTGGGGGATACATAAGACCGGAACCACCCATATATAGGTTTCATAGATATAAATCTAATTTAAGATACCCACCTGGTGGAAAGGTCAATAAAAATTCCTGCCAGGGATAATATGTCCTCTGCCAGAACCCATTCATCGGGAGCATGCAGATTCCCTCCCCTTGGTCCCAGGATAATGACAGGCATATTACCAATCTCACCGTAGATAGCCATGTCGCATGAAAACGGAGCACCACCAACCACCGGGGACTGGCCTGTACAGCTGTTAAATGAATTCACAACTTCCTGCACTGCAGGATTTTTTGGATCTGTCTCCCAGGGCCTTATATAGTGATAGGTGAATTTATGCTCCAGCTTAAAAGGCTTAAGGTTTTCATCTGCTGCTTTCCTGTCCCAGAATGCCAGGAATTTATCCTTAAAATCCTCTTCCCCTGTTCCCGGATAGCACCACACAATCCAGGAAAACCTGGTGCGCAAGGGAGTGCCCATCTGGGTAAATTCACCTGGTATTTTTGAGTCAATGTCCCAAAGAAGTACTTTTAGTTCCTTTCCCTCCTCTTCAAACAGGGGATGGCGGTTGGTATGGGTCCAATTCTTTCCCCATTTTTTAAAAAGGTCAATAACTGCTGCTGCCCCGAAAATAGGGTTGGGGATATCAAACCCCATGTAAGGCATCCCCGAGGTTCCGGTTAGGATGATTTCTCCCAGGAATGCACCCATGCAGGCAGGGCATACCTGCATCCTGGTCGGTTCTACCAGTATTGCCAGGTCAGCATTATGCCCTTTAAGCCTGGAGGCAAGTGTACCGTTGCCGCCGGCAAATTCTTCATCCACTACGCTTTCAAAAAGTATATTGCCGGAAGGCCTAAACCCCATCTCTTTTAGAATTTTTATAGCCCAGAAGCAGGCGGCCATACCGCCTTTTAAGTCAGCTGAGCCCCTGCCGTAAAGTTTTCCCTCCTTCAGGAGAGGCTTAAATGGCGGGGTAATTTCCCATTTTCCGGGAGAGGAAGGGGCAACATCCATGTGTCCGCTAAAAAGGATTGATCTCCCGTTTGAGTCTCCTTTCCAGGCGGCTACCATGTTCTTTCGGTTATTTGAGTAATTTCTTCCCGGAAGCCACCAGGGGTGGGCAGCTGCTTTTGGTACCTCATCGGGAGAAAACATATCTACATCCAGGCCTATTTTCGAGCATTCCTTGGCTAAAAACTGCTGGGCTTGTCCCTCAAAACCGTCGGGCGGTTTGTTTTCTGTGGGAAAGCTTATAAGCTTTTGAGCCCAGCGGATAATCTCATCTTTTCTACTGCTGACTTCTTTTAAGATGTCGGCTGTTTTTATTTTCATTAAATCTCAATAACCTCTCTTCTGTAGGAAGTAAGCTCTTTTATGCCCCGGGGGGTTATGAGAATACCGTCTTCATACCTAAGCCCGTATTCATTATCCGAAAGCCAAATGTCGATATTAAAAAGCATATTGGGCTTTATGATAAAATTGGATTCTCTGGATAACCACAAACCCTCAACCTCGGAGCTCCCTGTGCCGTGGGCAGGCCCATATAATGTATAGTCCTCGTAGCCGTATTTGGATAGTATGTCGTAGTAGCCCTTAAAAAGCTGTGAGCTTTCCATGCCGGATTTTATTGTTTCCAGCACATAACTTACTGCTTCCAGGGCAGCATCGGCCAGTTTCCTGGCTTTGGGCGGAAATTTTCCCAGGGCAAATGGGCGGCACATATTGCCGCAGTAACCCATGTATTTGGTTCCGATGGTAAGCTGGACCAGGTCATTTTCCTCAATAGGCCTGTCAGTTGACCTGCACAGGCTCAATTTTGTATTGGGACCTGAGCATACCCAGGGAGGATAGGGGGTTCCTTCCGCCCCCAGAAGGATCATCTCTGATTTGGCCTTTGCTTCAAGCTCCCATTCCCTTTTTCCGGCTTTAGCTTGCCCCAGCGCTGCAATAAGAGCTTTTTCAGTAATTTTATAAGCCTCTATAATGTAAGGGATTTCTTCATCCTGCTTTATGGCCTGTATTTTAAGAAGAAGGTTATCTGCGGGGAGAAATTCTGCCTGGGGTAAAGCTTTTTTTAAATCATCCAGCAGGATAAAAGGAAATATATTCTGGTTCCCCAGTCCGATACGTGAGGGTGCATTCCCGCATACTTTTTTAAGTATCTGGGAAAAATCTTCTCCCGGCATATCGGTTACCCAGTCCGGGGCAGATGTTTCTACCAGCAGGGGGTTAATGTAGATATCCACGGATCTGGCAAAGGATTTGGCGAATTCATATGATTCGGGCCCTCCGGTAACCAGGGCTGCATTTCCCCGGGCAGGGACCAGTACTGCGGCAAAATCAAAAAAAGGCCAGAATCCGGTTAAGTATCTGGATGTAGCGGATTCGCATTCACTGCTGTAGCCTACAAAAAGGTCAAGGCCTTGCTCTTGCAGCTTCTCTTGAAGCCTTTTTATCCTGTCACTGTAAACTGAGGCGGGTAGTGGGTCCAGACGCATTTTTTTACCTCCAATCAAGGAACTTTAATTTTTAAACCATGATAAAAAATCAATTCCGGGCAGAACCGATGGGAAAAAATTAAAAATATACCACCTTATTTTCCCGGGCAGATTTTTCTGCCATCCTTATGGCATCTACCGCATCCCTGGATTCACGGGGGGTGATAACCGCAGGTTTTTCTCCTTTCATTATGCATTTGATAAAATAATCAAACTCTTCCTTAAGGAAACCCCTCCTGGAATTATGCACAACCGGCCAGTATTTGGATTCAGGGTAAGCGACTTTATCTTTGCTTATTACCGTAAAGTTTTTACCGGAGTTATCAATGCTTATCATGCCTTCTGTCCCTACTACCTCCATTTCTGCATTGATGGCGTAGGGAACATTATCCGGAAGGCTCCAGATGTTTTCGATTATGGCAAAGGCTCCGTCTTCAAACCTGAATAGGGCCCATCCGATATCATCATACTTTAAATGCGGCCTGGTGTTAATGCTCTGGGCATAGACGCTTTTAAGCCTGGAATCAGAGTACCAGAGCATAAGGTCAAGATCATGTATCCCGTCTCCAAACAAGGCGCTAAGTTTATCAAGATGGGTCTCGGTTATGAAGCCGGCAAGATTCCTCTTGGCATACATGGATATAATTTTTCCCATGTTGCCCTTTTCTATTTCTTCCTTAACCATCGCGTACTGTGTATCAAACCTGCAGATATGGCCAACCATAAAAGCTTTGTTGCTGCCTTCCAGCTCCTTTAGTATCTGGTCGCATTCTTCAGTGGTGTCTGCCATTGGTTTTTCTAGAAATACATGTTTTCCGGCTTTTATGGAATCTATGGCAATCTGAAAGTGGTCTTTTACATGGGTGGTTATGGATACCATTTCTATATCGCTGTCATTTAAGAGATCACGGTAATCTGTATAGGTTTTTTCGACCTCATATTTTTTGGCCAGGTCCTCCAGCCGGCTTTTTGTGCGGGTACAGATTGCCGCTACCTCAGCTGCCGGCAGCTGCCTTAATGTGTCCAGGTGGTATTCCCCGAACCATCCGAGCCCTATAACTGCACATTTTATCCTTTCCATAATTAATCCCCCTTAGGCTGAGTAATGTTTTTTAAAATTTAGAAGGTGTTAAAGAAAGCAACCATTTTTGCATATAGAATTTAATTAAATAATGAATATCAATAATAACATTAACGTTAATGTTATTATTTGTCAAATATTTTTAAAAGGCAGCAGCTTCAGGTTTTTCTCCTATACAGATTGGTTTTAATTACATGCTGGTAATAGCCAGTATCATCAGGATCGGCTATCTTTTTGAGAAGTATGTCTACCGCCATGTAAGCAATGCTCTTTTTGGGGTAATTGACCGTGGTTAGGGTGTAGGGGAAAAAGAATCTTGACTGTATGTTATCATAGCCTACAACCTCTATATCTTCCGGTATCCTGTATCCCAGGTTCTTAAGAAAATATATAACCTCCCAGGCCATTAAATCGCTGAAAGCAAAAACACCGTCAAATTCTATCCCCTCGGCCAGGATTTTTTTTAATGCCTTTATGGAATTGCCTGCGGTATTGTCAATCTCGTAAATAAGCGAATTATCTATTTTCCGCCCGTATTCATTTAATGCTTCTATATAGCCCCGGTATCTTTCATCTGCTGAGGAAATATATTTATGGCCGTTTAAAAGCAGGATTTTTTTTCTCCCCTGCTCCAGAAGGTATTTGGTGCCAAGGTATCCCCCTTTTACATCCTCTGATACCACGTAATCGGTCTGGATTTCAGCAAACCTCCTGCCCAGCAGGACAAAACTTATTTTTTTCTTCTTTAAGAAAGATATATCCTTATTATCTTTCTGGCAGGGGCATAAGATTATGCCATCCACTTTTTTGCTCATTGCAAGCAAAACGGCATCCTCTTCCCTGCTGTAGTTTTCATCGGTGTTTATGACAAAGATATTGTATCCTTCCCGGCCCAATTTATTTCCTATGTCCTTAACCCAGATAGCCATTAAAGGGTCCATTATATCCGGGATGATAACCGCTATGGTTTTAGTTGATCCCCTCCGGAGTGAGCCGGCAACCTCATCAGGGATATAGCCCAGGATCTTGGCAATATTTCGAATCTTTTCTTTTGTTTTTTTAGATATATCATTTTTATCATTTAAGGCGCGGGAAACTGTATTTATGGATACACCTGCCTTTTCGGCTATATGTTTTAGTTTTACTTTTTTATACCTGCTCATGTCCTGTTTAGAAAAATCTAGGAATTATTTTTACATATAAAATCATATATATCCATTGGACTGCAGCATATGCAGTCAGGCTCTCCGCTCTTAAGCAAATCAATGGAATCAAGGCCCCAGGTTACTGCTGCCACCTTAATCTGTATTCTCTTGCAGGCGGTAATATCGTGCAGTTCATCCCCTATGTATAATAGGCTTTCTTTGGCCAGCTTTTCCTTTTTTGCCAATTTTATAATGGCCTTGTCTTTCTTTAACATATTTGACGCAGAATATATCCCTGAAAAGCAGTTAATATCATTGATTTCAAGAAAATGGCTTATATTCCTAACCGAATTGGATGAAAGTATTCTCAGCTCCAAACCCAGCTTATCCAGCCTTGACAAGAGTTCCGGGATCCCTTCCATTATCTTTACTCTGCCTATATGAAAAGAGTAAATCCTTTTAGCTTCCAGCGATATTGCCGGAAGCATGTATAATGGAACCCCCATTTTTTTTATTCTTTGGCCAAGCGGCATTGTCTTTATCTTCCTGAACTGTTCGATGTCCATATCAGTTTTATTATATTTCTGCTTAAAGTGCTGTAATAATTTATCAACTGCATAACTGGAATCAACCAGGGTGCCGTCAAAATCGAAAATAATGTTTTTAATCACGGTTTGCTGCCTTCTAAAATAAATTAAACTCTACCATGTTCTATAATTATATTCAAAAGCAACATGGAAAAAAGACAGTAAAAAATTATAGAATTGGATATAAAAATTTAAAGAACTAAAAAAATTTAAAATAATGGCAATAGTAAAAAACTGGAAAAGAAAAAACATCTCCAACTCTTGACAAATCAATACATGGATGGAAACAGGTACTGGGTATACTGGGTGTAGCCGTATTTGTAATAGGAGGATGGGAATTAATTGTTAGGATATTGGAAATCCCGACATTTGTCCTTCCCACACCCAGTGCAATAATCCAGGCATTAATACGAATCTTTCCTGTAATCTACACCGATTTTTTGTTCACTTTGGGGGAGCTTGTTTCCGGATATATAATCGGTGCTTCCATAGGCTTAATTCTTGCGGCATTGCTTACCCAGATTCCATATATTGAAAAAATAATTACCCCATACATATTGATACTGATAACCACGCCAACCATTGCACTGGTTCCGCTTCTGATGCTCCGGTTTGGCTTTGGTATAGGCCCAAGAATTATAGCTGTATCACTTGCGGTGGGGCCCATGGTTATGATTAATTCTGTAACAGGATTCAGGAGAACGGATCTGCCAAAAATAGCGCTTGCGCGTTCCTGCGGCGCCAGCACCTTTCAAATTTTTGCAAAAATCCGGATACCTCTTGCCCTGCCCATGATAAATGTCGGTTTACCGGTAGGAGGAATTTTTGGGTTAATAACCGCGGTTGGCTCAGACATGGTTGGCGGTAAGATAGGGCTTGGGAATAAGATATCCTATTACTCTGCCCTTGCCAGGATGGATAGTTTCTTTGCTTGTGTAATGCTGGTTAGCATGATCGGAATATCCATATGGCTGATTATCGCCGGCGTAGGCAAAAAATGGGCCAGCTGGAAAGAATAGAAATAGCTGCAGTATAAATAATGGGTTCCCCTGTCCCGATAAATAGCTGGGTATTTTAACCTGGAACCCATATCCTTAATTATTAAACACTGCTTTTTGCAAAGGGTAGACTGCTATGCCCTTAAAAAGGCTTGGTAATAGTTTATAAGTTTTATGCTATCGGCTTAAATATTTTGCCTAGAACCATTTGTCTTCGCCCAGATATTCCATAAGCTCAACTACTGCCCCGTCTTCTAATTCATAAAAGGCGACCCTCAATACCCCCTCAACTTCAAAGGGTTCCTGCAGTACCTTCAGGCCCTTAGAGGCTTCATCCAAACTTTTTACCTTATAGGCTACATGCGGTTTTTCCCTTAATGAACCTTTGACCGGAGAATCTGATTCAAATCTCAGCCATTCAATCTTGAATGGATGCTCTTTAGGGTTGGTAACCCATACCCTTGTATGTTCCACCCAGCTCTCAGATCCTTTCTTGTCGTCAGTTATAAGTCCTACATGATCAAATTCCATTGCCTGCCCTTTCTTTTATTTATCAATGTCCTTTTATAAAGCCAAATACAGAAAATACTATTTTATAGGCTGCTGAAGATATGCTGTTTGATGCTGAGTTTGGTTCCAAAATAAAAAATATAAGTTAAAAATATATTAGTTACATTAAGGTTAATGTTAATTTTTGTCAAATGTATCTTAGCAGCCGAATTAGCAAAACGATAAGAATTTTATGATATAATTACAATGTTTGAAGGAAAATAAAAAAACTTCCAGAGATATCATGTAAAACGTATATTACATTTTCCGGCCAAGGTCATCGGTACTGACATCTAGCGGTTTAGTATTGTAGAGGTTAATTTAATAAGCCAAAAGGAATGGATTGAATTAGATATGATATTAGATTAAAGCAGGAGAATTCTATTGAAAGCTGCATTTTTTTATGGCCCTGGAATATTCAGGGTAGAAGAAGTAAAGAAACCCAAAATTAGCCAGGATTATGAAGTTTTGGTTAAAGTAAAAGCATGTGCCATCTGCGGAACAGATGTAAGGATTTTTAATAACGGCCACAGATTAATTAATCCCCCGCAGGTAATCGGGCATGAAATCTCAGGAATAGTTGAGGATACTGGGGGAAAAGTAAAAAACTTAAAAAAGGGAGATAAGGTAGTATTAACCGTTGAGGTAGGCTGCGGGCATTGCAGGTTTTGCCATAAAGGAAATGTAAATTTGTGCCGGGAGAGAAAATCTATCGGGTATTTTTACCCTGGCGGCTTTGGGCAATACGTCTTGATACCTGAAGAGGCCGTACTTCAGGGAAATGTTATAAAGCTAAGGGATGATGCCAGCCTGGATGAATTTTCTCTGGTTGAGCCGCTTGCTAACTGCATAAATGCACAGGAGAAAATTGATATAACTTTTGGTAATACTGTGCTGATAATAGGCGCGGGTCCAATCGGGATTATGCATCTTGAACTTGCCAGGCTTAGAGGTGCCGGCAAAATAATAGTAACAGATATACTTAAAAAAAGAATTGATATGTCAAGAATCTTTAAGGCAGATTATTACCTGGTTTCAGAAAAGGGCAATTTGAAAAAAGATGTAGATATAATTACAAAAGGCAGGGGAGCGGATGTGGTAATAGTTGCCTGCTCTTGTCCCGATGCCCAGAATATGGCGCTAGACTTAGCTGGTATAGGAGGAAAGATTTGTTATTTTGGAGGCCTTCCGGAAGGGGTATTGTTAAATAATTTTAACAGCAACCTGCTGCATTATAAGGAGATTACCCTGTTGGGTTCTTTTGCCGGTACAAGGTATCATGCACATGCGGCAATAGATTTAATAGAAAATAAGAAAATAGAAGTTTCAAATTATATCACCCATAAATTTTCACTTGATGATATTTTAGAAGGGTTTAGGGCTGTTGCCGGCGGGCAGACCATAAAGGCTATTGTAAACCCATAAAAATACTTCTTATGTTTGAAACGAGAATAATTTTTTTCGGAACCAGGGGCTGGGAACTGACGAGTTTCCACCTTGGCACTTTTTTAAGCAGCAGCGCCAACATAATTGCCTTTGTTGAAGCTCTGCCGGATATGGTTTCATCAACGGTTAAACAAAAAAAGCCGTATGAGAGTATAGACAAAGCAGCCCGCAGGTTAAACATTCCAATCTTCTGTCCCAGAAACCTTAAAGATGAAAACCTTATAAATTCTCTTGCCGGTTTAGGCGCAGATATTTTTATTGTTTGCGGCTATCAGTTTTATTTGCCCAAGGAAATACTTGATATTCCGCCAATGGGGGCAGTTAACTTTCACAGTTCCCTTCTGCCCAGGCATTGCGGAATGCACCCGGGTTTCTGGACCATATGGTATGGGGACAAGAAGTCCGGCATGAGTGTTCATTTTATGGATGAGGGGTTGGATACTGGAGATATTATTTATCAAACCAAAGTGGAGGTTTTATCCGGAGATACCATAGAAGCTCTGTATGGAAGAATATGGGATTCCAGTCCTGATATTATAAGTAGACTGCTGTCAGATTTGGACAGCAATTCTGTTCCCCGAAGGCCCCAGGATATGTCAAAATATTTTTATAATTACGATATTGGGGAAAAAGATTTTGAGCTCGATTTCAGACAACCTGCAGAAGTGTTATATGGAAGGGTAAAAATGATGCCTTCAAAATTCTATTTTATATTAAAAGGGGAAAAATATTATGTCCTGGATTGCTCAGTTGAAGATAAGAAAACAAAAGCCAAAAAGATCAAGCTGGGAATACCTCTGGTTATTAAAAACAGGGTTTATTTTGCTACCCCTCAAAAATTTTTACAGATAAAAAAGATTTTGCACAGAAATAAAAGGATTAGCCCATTATAACTGGCAGGTTAATATTAGCATAAGATATTTGGAGGAAAAGATGATAGTAAAAAGAAGAACAAAACAGGAAATCCTTAAAAAATTACGGAAGAAAATAGAAGAAAAGAAGCCGCTTTTCTTTGCAAGCTGCGGAACAGGGCTGGTGGCAAAACTTCTGGAGAAGGCTGGTGCAGACTGTATAAACACTTTTTCGGGCGGAAGGCTTAGAAGTAACGGCTGGGGTTCCATGTCAATGCTTTGGCCGATCCTTGATTCTAATGGCCAGATGCTTAGTTCTACCGGGCAAGATATTATAACTGCCATAAAAGGCGAGGCCTTTATCTGTGCATGTGTTAATGCCAACGATCCCTTAAGGGATATGCATAATGTGATTGAAAAACTCAAATCAATTGGAGTTATATCTGTTTGCAATATTCCTTCTATTGGTGATTATGACAAGGACAGTCATATATACCAGGTCCTTATCCAGAGCGGAATAACGCTTGAAAATGAAATTGAAATGTTGAAACTGGCAAAAGAGATGGGGATGCTGACCACAACCATGCCCTATAATTTAGAAGATAGTGTGAAAATAGTAGAAGAAGTAGAGCCTGATATATTTTGTTTTCACGCTGGGACCACCAGGGGAGGCTTGATTGGGTTTGATACCCCGTACACTATCCAGGACACGGCAAAAAGGTGCGAGGAAGCGTTCAGGGAGGTTAGAAAAATAAAGCCAGATTTAATTCTAATGGCACATGGGGCAGCACTGGTAACGCCAGAAGATGGGCAGTATATCCTTGATAATACTTCAGCCCATGGCGTGTGGACAGGTTCTGCTACAGAAAGAATACCTATCGAGAATGCAGTTTTAGATGTTGCTGGTAAATTTTCCAGTTTAAAATTTAAAAAATAGAGGGAGATTTCCTATGAATAGGACAATAGTCATACTTGGCAGTATGGACACAAAAGGTGAAGAATATGCTTTTATAAAAAGGCATATTGGAAAAGAGGGATTTAAAACGCTGATTGTAGATGTAGGGGTTATTGGCCCTCCGGTTTTAAAACCTGATATAGGAAGGCATGAAGTTGCCAAAGCTGCAGGCAGCGATCTGGACAAGCTTATAAGCGAGGGGCCAACCAGAGATAGAATTTCTCCGGTAATGGCTGAAGGTTCAAAAAAAATAGTGGCCAAACTGTTAGCTGAAGGCAAGATTAGCGGGATAATATCATGCGGCGGTACACAGGGAACCACCCTTTCTACCGCTGTGATGCAGTCACTTCCGGTGGGCTTTCCAAAAGTTATGGTTTCAACCATAGCTTCGGGCAACACCTCCAGGTTTGTCGGTATAAAGGATATAACCATGATGAATTCAGTGGCAGATATTATGGGATTGAACAGGGTAACCAGAAAGATTCTTGGGAAAGCTGCTGGAGCAGTATGCGGAATGGTAAAAATGGAGATTGAAAAGTCAGAAGATGAAAAAGAACTGATTGCTCTAACCACGGTAGGCATAACCACTCCGGGAGCTATGAAAGCAAAAGAGGTCTTGGAAAAGGCGGGGTTTGAAACCATAGTATTTCATGCAGTCGGTACCGGAGGGCGGGCAATGGAGGCTTTAATAAAAGAGGGCCAGATACACGGGGTTCTGGATCTGGCTACAATTGAGGTCATCCAGGAAATGCTCGGGGGTTACCTTGCTGCAACCCCTGAGAGAATGACAGTTGCAACCGGTATGAAAATTCCACAGATAATATGCCCCGGGGCGGTCAGCTGTAATACTTACGGCCCACCTGAAACTATTCCGGAAAAGTTTAAAGGCCGTAAGCTGGTTCGGCACAGCGCCATGTTTACCAATGTTAGAACCAATGCAGAAGAACTTAGAGCCTTAGCCCGAGAGCAGGCTAAAAGGGTTAACCCTGCCAAAGGCCATATTGAATGGTTTATTCCCATGAAGGGCTTTTGCTCATATTCGGTAGAAGGCGGCCCGTTATATGATCCTGAAGCTGATAAGGCGTATGTGGAGGCTTTAAAAAGTGAACTGAGGGATGATATTTATGTTCGTGTTATAGACAGGGACATAAATGATCCTGTTTTTGCCACTATGGCTGCAGAACGCCTTGTTGAGCTGATGAGAAAAGAACAGTAAATTTAGGAGGGGTTTGTTTCTGGATAACCAGGTTATCTAGACACACATAGGAGCCTTGGCCGGGGCAATCTGTTCCAAAGATAATAACAAACTGGAATTGGGTTAATCCTGTAACCATGCCAATCCCTTGCCCATATTCATACCTCATATATAATTGCCAAGCTCAAAAGGGGCAGTATATAATAGATATTTAGTTGATTTTTACTACTCAAGAAATCTTAAAACTTCCGGGGACTTGGAAAGGATTATCACTATAATACCTGCGGGGGGATAAAGCTTAAAAAGCTATTTTGTTATCTTGGCATCCCACCAGTTCTTTAATTTATTTACACTTTAAACCAGGACCAGGTTCTGCCCCTTAGCCTAAATCAGCCTTACTTTACAATTATTTCTACTTCAAAGGCTTCTACCGGCTCTTCTTCCCATTCCCTTTCATAGTTAAGGATGATAGTATTGTTGCTTTTGTTCTCAGCTTTAAAGGTAAAAACCTGTACTCCTCCTGCCCCTACCAGTTTTCTGTCTCTTATGGACTGTTTATAATCCTGACTTATAAGCTCGAGCCCAGGTGTACTGCTGTATTCAGAAATAACCCAGTTGTAGCCGGTAGTGGGATTAGACTCCAGAGTTATAACTAAACTAATCCCTTCATTAATTTCTATGGTTTTGCCGCTAGATTCTTTATCTATATTTTCAGTAGCTGCAAAACAGGAGGTCAGGATAAGGGCTGGTATAAGTAAGGGGATTGTTAATAATAGAATCTTTTTCATCTGTTTTTTAACATATTTTTAAACAATAAACTTATTTTAATACTATTTTGGAATTTAGAAAACAGGCCGATTGAAACTTTAACCGCCCCTGGGGGCAGATTGAGTAAAGCGTTTTTTAATAAGCTAACCCCTCCCCTGCTTTTTAAACATTGCCGCTTTCTCTTATGGCAGCACAGGCTTTTTGTATTGCAAGAAGCTGCTATCTCAGGTACTTCCATTAAAAGATACAGAAATGGAGTTTCTGAACCGCTTTTTTAAAATGTTAATAATAAAGTCCAGTACAGGAAGATAATCTTTATTTCATCCCCTCATGCATATACAGTTTTTTTCATTCAAAACCTCTTCTATGCTCTCTCTATTACATTGGCACAACTCAATTGAAAAACTATTCAGAGTTTATAATTTTAATATTTTTTTAAAAAGGTTAAAATGTTAAACACAGATTACAAAATTTAATTTGGGTAGTTTAAAGATGAAAATTTTAAGAAAAGAAAAAATAAAGAACACTTTAAGCAACAATGAATTGGATGCAATTTATGAACTAAAGAATGAATTGCTGAAAAGCTGCCCTGGAGCTGAATTGATTTTATTTGGGTCTAAAGCAAGAAATGATTCTGATGAATTTTCAGATATAGATATTCTTATACTAGTGGATAAAAATGTAAACCATAATTTAAAAGATAATATTATAGAAATAACTTATGACATTGAACTGAAGCATGATGTTGTATTTGGATTTGTAATTGAAAATAAGAAGTTGTGGTATTCTCCAAAGTATAAGGTAACTCCTTTGTACCAAAATGTACAAAAAGAAGGTATTTTAGTTTGAAAAGGGAACTGATTGATTTAATAAAATATCGCCTGGAAAAATCAAAAGAAACATTACAGGATGCAAAGATATTATTTGAAAAAGCATCTCTTAGCTCTACAGTTAATAGAATATATTATGCCATGTTTTATGCAGTAAATGGCCTACTTTTATCAAAGAATCTTTCATCCAAACATTCTGGGGTTAGATCTCTATTTAACAAGGAATTTGTGAATAAGAAATTGATTGATAAAAAATTGGGGAAATTTTATTCAAGGATGTTTGAAGAAAGACAGGAAGGTGATTACAAGGATTTTGTAAAGTTTGACAAAGATATTGTTAAAAGCTGGCTTGAAAACGCTGAGGATTTTATAGAAAAAATTGAGAATGTGACATTAGATATTATTAATAAATAGAATATCTGCGGGCTTACGCCCATAGTATTTTTTTAGAATTCAAGCTGCACTTCTCCGCTGTCTTTTCTTCCCTGCATTTCAATATATTTTCGTATAATCCCCTCACCTATTCCAACCTTTGATACGAAATAGCTTATCTGCCAAATACCACATTAATTTCCAGGCAACTGTTGCTATAATCTTATTGCTAAAAAGATGCTGAAGTATCATTTTTCTTAATTTTAATTTTAAAAGCAAGAACCATAGATATATTCAAAGATTCAAAGTATTTTTCCTAAT
>JBNJCW010000022.1:0-26800 GCA_051744345.1 Actinomycetota bacterium | reverse complement strand
AAAAAGATGGGGGTAGCCCTCTATGTTTCCCAGTATATGTTCAATACTCCTCCGGAGACTTCTTTTACCATGGATCTGGCCAAGATGCTGGCCAAGGTGGAATTGATTGAATCCCTTCATGATAATGACTTTACCAGTTACAGGCAGACAAGGACCGGATTGTACAGTTATCCAACCGATTATGACCAGGGCAAGGGCCAGCTTGCTTCCTCTACCATGCTGCAGATGCAGCTTGCCCCCCATATAGTGCATGTGGTAGCTTACTGTGAGGCGGATCATGCAGCCAAACCCCCTGACATTATAGAGTCTGCCAGGATTTGCCGGAAAGTCATAACAAACTGCCTGGCCGGCTGCCCGGATATGAAAAATGACAGCAGGGTGCAGGAAAGAAAAGAGCAGCTGGTCAATGATGCCGGGCTGATACTGGAGAAAATAAAGGGCCTGGATGCTGAAGGCAGGCATCCTGACCCGCTTGCCAGCCCCCAGGTTATAGCCAAAGCCATTAAGCTGGGCATACTTGATGCGCCCCATCTGGAGGGCACCGAGGCTGGCTGCGGAAAAGTAAGGACCATGTTTGTTGACGGGGCCAATATGGCTGTGGACAGCGAGGGCAGGATATTGAGCGAGAAGGACAGGCTGGATGCCATTTAATTTTACTTTTTAGGTAAAATATAATATTATTCAAAACTTATATTAATTTAATTTTAAAATATGTTTGAATCTGATAACAGAGATTTAGTTGTTGGGTTTCCCTACGGGTTCAGGGATATGTTTCCTGTTGAGTGCAGGGAGAGAAATATAATCTCAAACCTTATAAGGGAGCAGTTCAGGCTGTGGGGATACGGGGAGGTAAAAACCCCGGTGGTAGAGTATACCAGGAATATTTCAGCAGGAGTCGGAAAGAAATGGGCAAACAAGCTCATCAATTTCTTTGATATAGACGGAAGCCTGGTATCCCTCAGGACGGATATGACCATTCCCATTGCCAGGCTTACCGGGATGAGGATTGAAAAAGACCAGCTTCCTGTCAGGTTCTGCTATTTTGCTAATTCATTCAGGCAGTCCGTGCTCCAGGAAGGGGTTAAAAGGGTTTACAGCCAGGCCGGCCTCGAGCTCATAGGTTCAAGCAGTTTTATGGCTGATGTGGAGATTCTGGCTATACTTAACCATATACTGGCAAAGCTAGGTTTCAAGGATTACAAGGTGGGGCTGGGCCAATTGCAGATAATAGAAGGGCTGTGTGACTGGTTTGGCTTATCTGGTTCTCAGAGGCGGTTTATAAGGGGGAATCTGGTGGCCAAGAACTTTGTGAACATACATAATTTCCTGGAAGATGTAGATAAGGAGAAGGCACAGGTTTTCATGTCTCTGGTAAAACCCCAGCAGGATGTGGATTATTTTTCTGATATTTTAACCTCCATAGGCATGGAAAAGATAGATCAGGGTCTTGATTACCTGAAGAGGGTATACTCGGTTCTGGGTGAGCTGGGATACGGCGGCTTTCTGCTTATAGACCTGGGGATTGTGAGGGAGTTTGATTATTATACCGGCCTCCTTTTTGAGGTTTATTCTGCGGCCACCACAGACATGATTGGAAACGGGGGCAGATACGACCGGCTTATAAAGAAATTCGGAATGGAGGTTCCCGCTACCGGGTTTGCCCTGGATCTGGACCTTTTGCATAAATCAATGGACAGCGGCATACTCAAGGACAAAATGAAGGACCTTAAGATCCTGCTGGTTAAAAAAACAGAAAACCATGCAGAGTTTATAAGGCTTTCAGACAGGATAAGGGAGTCCGGCGCTTGTGTGGAATTAACCGTGGGCGGGCAAGGGGATCCCCTCAGGCTGGCAGCGGGCAAGGGCATAGGCCTGGTGTGTATGGCCGGAAATGAGCCCGGCAGGGTCACAGTGTTTGATCTGGGCCAAGGAACCAGGGAAACCATGGATATAAAAAATTTTATAGAGAAAATAAATGAAAAGAAATATACTTAATATTGCCATACCCAAGGGCTACCTAAAAAAAGACTGCATAAGGCTTATAAGGGAGGCGGGCTATGATACGGCTAGCCTTTCCGAGGATAACAGGAAGCTGTTTGTTTATTCGGAGTCCCGGGACATAAAGTATGTTATTTCGCGGCCGATGGATGTACCGGTTTATGTTGAGTACGGGGCCTGCGATATCGGGTTTGTAGGAAAAGATGTGCTGCTGGAAAAAGAAAGCAAGGTGTATGAGCTGCTGGATGCGGGCACGGGGAGGTGCAGGCTTATACTGGCTACCAGAAAGGACTGCATTGACAAGGTAAAAACCCATTACCAGCATTTTGGCTCCATAAGGGTAGCTACGAAGTACCCCAATATAGCCAAGAAATTTTTTGACCGGAAGGGCATGCAGGTGGAGATAATAAAGCTCCACGGCTCGGTTGAGCTGGGGCCCATACTGGGGATTGCTGAAGAGATACTGGACATAACCGCTACCGGCCGCACCCTGAGGGAAAATGACCTGGTGGAGATGGAAAACATAATGGTATCCACTACCCGCCTGATTGCCAATATGGTAAGCTACAGGGTAAAACATGAGGCTGTAAATGAATTTGTAGAAAGGATAGGCAGGGTTGTAGATGGGAACAAAACAAAAGAGAAACAGTGAAATAAGAAGGAAAACATCGGAAACGGATATAGAGCTCAGGCTGGATATAGACGGCAGGGGAATGGCTGAAGTTGATACCGGAATACCTTTTTTTGACCACATGCTGTCAAGTTTTGCCAGGCACGGAGGTTTTGATCTGTTTGTTTCCGCTTCCGGGGATATCCAGGTTGGCTCCCACCACCTGGTAGAGGATGTGGGTATCTGCCTGGGCAAGGCCCTGGGGGAATGCATCAGGGAAAAGCGGGGCATTAAAAGGTTTGCCCACAGCATAATCTGCATGGATGATGCAGAGGTAACCCTGTCGGCGGATTTAGGGGGCCGCTCTTACCTGAGGTTTGATGTGGATATGTGCGGCGAGGTAATAAAGGGCTATAACACTGCGGTAACCGAGGATTTTTTCCGGGCGCTGGTTACCAACAGTTTTATCAACCTGCATATCAAAAAAAATGCGGGACTGAACTCGCACCATATAATTGAAGCGGTTTTTAAGGCATTGGGAATAACCCTTCACCAAGCCACCAGGATAACTGAAAGGGGCATCCCTTCCACCAAAGGTACCATTTAAGTTCCGGCTTAAAGGATCTGTTATGCGTATAGCTATCATAAATTATAATATGGGCAATATAAAGAGCGTAGAGAATGCCTTGAAAAAGCTGCAGGCGGAGGTAGAGGTAACCTCTGACCCCCTGGTTATACAAAAGGCAGATGCGGTTATCCTTCCTGGGGTAGGGGCTTTTTCTGACGGCATGAAAAATATATGCGCTCTGGGGCTGGCTGATGTAATAAGGCAGGCTGTGGACAGAAAACCATTTATGGGGATATGCCTGGGGCTGCAGCTTCTTTTTGACTTTAGCCTGGAAGACGGAAAAACTGATGGGCTGAAGATATTAGCCGGGAGCGTGGAGAGGATACCCCCGGGGGTCAAGGTGCCCCATATGGGGTGGAACAGCATAGAGATGCTCAAAGAGAGCCCGCTGATGGAGGGGATTGAAAATGGCGAGCACTTTTATTTTGTCCATTCATATCATGCGGTATGCAAAGACCGCTCCATTGTGGGCAGTACCACCCGGCACGGGATTGAAATTGTTTCCAGCATAGAGAAGGACAATGTTTTTGCTTTCCAGTTTCATCCCGAGAAGAGCTCTGCCAGCGGGCTCAGGATACTGAGCAATTTCTGTAAAATGGTACAGAAGGGGAAGCCGTGATTGTTATTCCTGCCATAGATATAATAGGGGGAGAATGCGTGAGGCTTACCCGGGGAAAGTTTGATACCAAGAAAAAGTATTATGATGATCCCGTAGAGGCGGCATTAAAATGGAAGGATTCAGGGGCCAGCTGGCTGCATGTAATAGACCTTGACGGGGCAAAGCAGGGGAAGGTAGCAAATTTAGCTGTGGCCGGTAAAATAAAGGAGGAAACGGGCCTGAAGCTGGAAATGGGGGGAGGAATCAGGGATTTTCCCACCCTGGCCAGGGTGCTTGATTCTGGCATAGACCGGGCTATAATAGGCACCAGGGCGGTAGAAGATTTCAGTTTTCTAAAAAAAGCGGCAGGAAAATACGGAAAAAGGGTGATAGTCAGCCTGGATTTTGACAGGGAGGGCAGAATCCTGAAGGACGGCTGGCAGAAGGATACCGGCTATGACGTATACGAGTTTGCTGTCAGGATAAAACAGCTGGGAATGGAAAGGATTATAGTTACCGATGTAACCAGAGACGGGATGCTGGAGGGCATTGACAGGAAACTGATAGAATCCATACTCAAAAAAACGGGCATAGCCCTCATAGTGGCAGGAGGGGTGACAAAAATAGAAGACATAGTATTATTAAGGGACCTCGGTGTTTGGGGGGTAATAATTGGCAAAGCTTTATATGAGTCAAAGATAGATTTGGCCCAGGCAATAAGGGAGGCAAAGAAATGTTGACAAAAAGGATCATTCCCTGCCTTGATGTAAACAGGGGCAGGGTTGTAAAAGGGGTAGAATTTGTAAACCTCAAGGATGCGGGAGATCCGGTTGAGCTGGCTTCCTTTTATGACCGGGAGGGAGCTGACGAAGTTGTTTTTTTGGATATAACCGCATCCCATGAGAGAAGAAAGACAGTGGTCGAGCTTGCTTCCAGGACAGCAGAAAAGGTATTTATCCCCTATACCATAGGCGGGGGGATTGGAACCATTGAAGATATAAGGCAGATACTGAGGCAGGGAGCGGACAAGGTATCAATAAATACTTCTGCCGTAAATAATCCCCAGTTTATCACCCAGGCGTCCAGGGTTTTTGGCAGCCAGTGTATTGTGGTGGCCATAGATGCCAAGAAGAAGGATGATGGGAGCTGGGAGGTATACACCCATGGAGGCAGGACCCCCACCGGCCTGGATGCGGTCCAGTGGGCAGGAGAAGTTGAAAGGCTGGGAGCAGGGGAGATACTGCTGACCAGCATGGATAAGGACGGGACCAAGGACGGCTATGACATACCCCTTACCGCTGCGGTAAGCGGAGCGGTAAATATACCGGTGATTGCTTCCGGAGGTGCAGGGAAGCTTGAGCACTTAAGGGATGTAATCGTGGAGGGTAATGCAGATGCGGTTCTGGTTGCATCCATATTCCACTACGGCCAGTATACCGTAGCAGAGGCTAAACAGTATTTAAAATCACAGGGAATAAACGTAAGGATGTAAACATGGAAGGGCTGATACCGGCGATAATCCAGGATTATGAGACCAGGGAGGTTTTAATGCTTGCCTATATGAACAGGCAGTCTGTTAGGAGGAGCATTGAAACCGGGACCACCTGGTTCTGGAGCAGAAGCAGGAAGAAACTGTGGAACAAGGGAGAGACTTCGGGAAATTACCAGAAGATAAGGGAAATAAGGTATGATTGTGACGGGGATGCCCTGCTGTTTTTGGTGGAGCAGACAGGAAATGCCTGCCATACCGGAAACCGGAGCTGTTTTTACAGGAAAATTGAAGGGGATGGGCTAAAGCTGAAGCTGAATTTTGGAGACGGCAGGCAGTCCGTCATAGATGAACTTTTTGAGGTGATAGGAGCCAGGATAGAAGGAAAATCACAGAGGTCATATACCTATGCCCTGCACAGCAAGGGGCTGGACGAAATTCTAAAGAAGGTGGGGGAAGAGAGTATAGAGGTTATACTGGCTGCAAAGCACCAGAAAAAAGATGACCTTATAAATGAGATCTCTGATCTCCTCTATCATCTGCTGGTACTGATGGCAGAGAAAAAGCTGGTTTTAGAAGATATATACCGGGAACTGGAATCAAGGAGAAAATAGGAGGCAGGAGTTTGGGCAAAAGCAGTAAAAGGGTAGGCCTTTTAACCAGCGGCGGCGATGCCAGCGGGATGAATGCAGCGATAAGGGCTGTGACCAGGTATGCTATCTACAAAGGGTATGAGGTACTCGGTTTTTATGAAGGGTACAAAGGCCTTATAAACAATAATTTTTCAAAACTGGACCTTAATGTTGTGGGGGGGAAAATAGACAGGGGCGGAACCTTTCTTTATTCCGCAAGGTCTGAGGAATTTAAGACCGAGAAGGGCCAGCAAAAGGCAATTGACAACCTGAATGCCAATGATATAGACGCCCTTATAACCATTGGCGGTGACGGTACGTTCAAGGGTGCCCATGACCTGCATAACAAGCAGGTTCAGGTGGTCGGCATCCCCGCTACCATTGACAATGATATTGCAGGTACAGATTACTGCATAGGTTTTGATACAGCCCTTAATGTGATAATAGATATAATGTCCAAGATAAGGGATACAGCCTCCTCCCATGACCGCCTTTTTGTTATCCAGGTAATGGGCAGAAATTCGGGGATGATTGCCATAAACGCGGGTGTTGCCTGCGGCGCAGATTATATACTTATACCTGAGGTTGAGTTTGACCTGGTTAGGATTTCGGATGAAATCAAACACCACCGCAAAGGGAAAAGGCATACCCTGGTTATGGCAGCCGAAGGAGCCGGGAATGCCCATGATATAGCATCATCCATAAAGCTTCTGGTGGGGCATGAGGTAAGGGTTTCCGTGCTCGGCCATATACAGAGGGGAGGCTCTCCTTCAGCCCTGGACAGGATACTTGCAGCCCAGTTTGGACAAATGGCGGTGGAGGCAGTGATTCAGGGAAAGAGTGATTGCATGGTAGCCTACCACGGCAGGG
Source organism: Actinomycetota bacterium (assembly GCA_051744345.1). Classification (GTDB taxonomy): domain Bacteria; phylum Actinomycetota; class Humimicrobiia; order Humimicrobiales; family Humimicrobiaceae; genus Halolacustris. Next base: position 19,975 of record JBNJCW010000022.1, on the reverse strand, counting down.
AAATAGAGCTTGTTGATTTCGATTATATTATGAAAAATGAGAGGGAAGTAAACCAGGATCTGTACAATCTTGCCCTTATCTTATCCAAGTAACTGGTGCCGAAGGTCGGGGTCGAACCGACACGGACCTCGCGGCCCACTGGATTTTGAGTCCAGCGCGTCTGCCAATTCCGCCACTTCGGCCAGATAAAATAATACAATTATTGCTGATTATTATCAAGAATTTGCTTCTTTTGTGCCATTATTAAAAGAGGACAGTATTGGTTTGCAGCAATTATTTGACAATTATAGATAAAAGGTTTATATTTTCTCTATAATACGCCATTAAGTTTTTATGAAACTTAGTGGCGTTTTTTTCTTTAAACTTTAAACGGATTTATAAAAGGGAGGGCAACAGGCCCTCCCTCACACAAGCTGCTCTAGAGTACGTGGACTTCGGTTTTGCGGTTATTTAAAACCTGTTCCACTTCTTTTCTGTCCTGGTCCATCACATAAGGTATGCCGGAAATATCTGCGGCTTCCCGGGTAAGGGAAGTTATGTCTTTTCTATCCAGAAGATCTATCTTGAATTTCCTTGCACCGCACATCAACTGCCTGAGTCCCTGTTCGAGCCTTCTAAAGTAGGAGTAGAGGCCTATTGCCGAACCGGGTATGGAGTCCGCCCTGCTGTTATATGTTTTCCTCAGTTCAGTTACCTCCACAAATACCGATTCCATATCATTGCCGTACTTTTTAATCTGCTGGGGTATGTGGCTGCTGCTTATCTTGCCTTCTATGGTTTTTCCCACCATGCAGGCGGCGATAGGGGATCTGGCCATGCCCACCAGCTTGAAGAAGGGTGATCCCAGGGAAAGTGCCTTAAATATTTGGTCTTCGAGGGTAAAGCCTCCTGCTATGGCCATATCCGGTATATAGGCATTCTGCTGCTTAAGTTTTTGGGCATACTGGTAAGCCAGGCACTGTATGTATATGGTGGGAACTCCCCACTCATTCATCATCCTCCAGGGGCTCATTCCCGTACCCCCGCCTGCTCCGTCAATGGTGAGCAGGTCTATCTGGGCTTCTGAGGAGTACTTTATGGCCAGGGCAAGGTCCAGGGGCCGGTAGGCTCCGGTTTTAAGAAACACATTTCTGGCTCCCATTTTCCTCAAGCGGCTTACTGCTTCCATGAATTCTTCCCTGTCCACCATGCCGATACGGGAGTGCCTCTCAAATTCCCTGAAATCTCCGTGTTTGAATGCTTTCTGGATATCAGGGTCAAGGGGGTCAGGCAGTACTATATAACCCCTCTTTTTGATCTGGATAGCCCTCTGGAGGTCATCTATCTTTATCTCGCCCCCGATGTCTTTTGCTCCCTGGCCCCATTTAAGCTCAACCGTATCTATGCCCAGTTCCTGGATGGCGTACTCAAGCACGTGAAATCTTGAGTCCTCGACATTGCTCTGCACAACAATATTGCCATACCCGTCCTGCCAGTCACGGTACAGCTTGATTCTTCTTTTCAGCTCTTCGGAGTGTACCACTTTACCGGTTGAATCAAACTCGGACTTGGGGTCTATGCCGCATACATTCTCTCCAATGGTCAGTATGATTCCGGATATGGCCGAGCCGATGGCCAATCCTTCCCAGTTTTTCTTGGCGATATCTGTAGATCCAAGGCCGGGTATGATAAAGGGAAGCTTCAGCTTTATGTCCTTGTTCCTGCCGATAGCGGTTTCCAGGCCTACATTGGTAAATATGGCTTTATCGCTGTCTGCTTCAATCCCCTTGGCCCCGAAAGCGGTACCCATTATATTGAAATGGGAATAGTCTATGGGGTAATCCTTCTGTGATCCGGCAGTTATATCCCCAAACGGCTGGGGGTATATGGTTTCTGCTGAACGGTATGCGGATTTGCCTATCTCGCATAACCCCAGGCATCCCTCTATGCAGGTAGCACACATCCCGCTGAAAGGGCTTATGTTGTCCCCGTAAAGGTTCTTGGTAAGCGTTGCTGAAGATGCATTGATTTTTGAATAAGTCATAAGCACAACTCCTTTTTTAAAAAATTAAATAGATTATCAGGGTAATATGACCCTTTCAGGCAGCTGTGCCCAAATGGTGTGCTTCGATGCGCTTATGGCTTCATTGCCGCATTATGTTGATTTTACATAACCTTAGCTGTAAATGTATAATATAAAGGGTTTTTTAAAAAGTCAAATATTTGGAGTTTTATAGTAATGGAAAAAAAATTGATGCTCATTGACGGCAATAACCTGGCATACAGGGCCTATTATGCGCTGCCGGACAGTATTGCCACCAGCTCCGGAACCATTACCAATGCGGTACTGGGGTTTACCAGCATGCTTATAAAGCTGATTGAAGACCATGAACCGGACAGAATTATTGCTGCCTTTGACAGCAGGGGCCCTACGTTCAGGCACGATATGTATGCCGATTACAAGGTGCACAGGAAGGAAATGCCCGAACAGCTAACCGGCCAGATTCCCCTGATAGAAGAGGTGCTGGGTGCCTTTAATATTGCCATACTGAAGAAAGAGGGTTATGAGGCCGATGATATTATTGCCACCATCGTGGAAAAAGCCCGGAGAGACTACAGCCAGATATTTATAATAAGCGGGGACAAGGATATCCTGCAGCTGGTCTCGGACAAGGTTAAGGTGGTGGTAAACAAAAAAGGTATAACCGATATCATGACCTATGGCCCTGAAACGGTTAGGGATAATTTTGGGGTGGGTCCTGAGCGGATAAAGGACCTGTTGGCGCTGATGGGAGACAGCTCCGATAATATACCCGGTATCCCGGGAATAGGACCTAAAACTGCATCAAAGCTGTTAAAACAGTACAAGGGCATCGAGGACCTTTACCAAAATATTGAAAAAATTGAAAACTGCCGGCAAAAAAAACTGCTTGAAGAAAACCGGGAGCTTGCTTTTAAGAGCCTGGAGCTGACTGAGCTGAAAACAGACCTGGAGCTTGACCTGGGCAGGGCACTAAAGGATTCTTATGCCGGCATAGACATGGCAGAAATTGAACAGCTTTTTAGCAGCCTGGAGTTCAGGAATGTCCACAAAAGGCTGAAAAATCTAAAACTTCCCGTAAAAGAATCCGGCAAGGGGCCGGAGCCGGAGGCGAACCAGGCTGAAAAGCTGGTAGATTTAGGGCAAGGCAGCTCGCTGGACCGGTTTAAGGGAGAAATGGGGGACAAAGCCTATATCCTATACCTGGACGGAAGGAGCCAGATACTCTTCTATTTAGGTGATGATAATGTGTACAGCCTGGACAGGGAGCTGCTGGCTGATAAAAATATCAGGAAAGACTTACAGGATGTTTTCTCAGGGGCAGATATGGTCTGGTGCGGCTATGACTTTAAAAAAATATACAAGCTTCTTAGAAGGTACGGCTGCCTGCTGGAGGGCAGGGTTGTTGATTTTAAGGTGCTCTACCTGCTGCTGAACCAGCACCAGGCGGATGTGGGGATTGATGACCTGCTTTACAGGGTCTGCGGGGCGGATATAGGCGGAGAGGTTCAAAAAAGAGGGCAGCTGGAATTCTCCTTTGAAAAAAAGGAGGAAAGCAGGCTTGATTTCAAAAGGATAGCCCTTTATCCGCAGATTGAAGCCAGCCTTTTGGAAGAGATAAAAAAAGAGGGCCTGGACAGGGTTTATGAGCAGATAGAAGAGCCCCTTATAAAAGTGCTTGCAGATATGGAGTATACGGGGGTTTATGTGGACAAGGGGTACCTGCAGGGCCTCATAGAGCAGTACCACAAGGATATAGAGAGGCTAAAGCTCAAGATATATGAGATTTGCGGCCAGAGGTTTAATATTAATTCCACCCAGCAGCTGGCTGCCGTCCTTTATGAGGAGATGGGCCTTCCTGCTACCAAGAAGATCAAGACCGGCTATTCCACCGATGTGTCTGCTCTTACGGCCATAAAAGGCCATTCCCCGGTAATAGAGGAGATCCTTGATTACAGGGAAAAGACAAAATTGAAAAATACATACATAGATGTGCTGCCCAGGCTGATCAGCCCCATTGACGGCAGGATACATGCCACCTATAACCAGATGGGGACCACTACCGGAAGGATAAGCTCAAATGATCCTAATCTGCAGAATATACCCATCAGGACCAGCCTGGGCAGGCAGATAAGGAAGGCATTTGTGCCCGGCAGGGGGTATGAGCTGATACTGGCTGCAGACTATTCACAGATAGAGCTGAGGATACTTGCCCACCTTTCAGAAGATGAGGGTTTAATGGATGCCTTCAACCGGGGCGAAGATATCCATTCCAGGACCGCATCTGAAGTGTTTGGTGTTGACTACGAAAATGTGGATGATGCTTTGAGGAGAAAAGCAAAGGCCATAAATTTCGGCATAATATACGGGATGACCAAGTACGGGCTGATGAACAGGCTTTCCATACCCGAAGATGAGGCAGAGAGATACATCAATGCCTATTTTGGCCGTTTTCCCAGGGTAAGGGGCTATATCGAGCACCTGATAGAAGAGGCATGCCGGCTGGGCTATGCGTCCACCATATTCGGAAGGAAAAGGAAGATCCCTGAACTTGGCAGCAGCAACCAAAGACTCAGGAACCTGGGGGAAAGGCTGGCGGTTAACACCCCCATACAGGGAAGCGCGGCGGATATAATGAAGCTGTCTACGGTTATGCTTTACAACCGGATGAAAGAGAAAGGGCTTGATTCCAATATTATACTGCATGTCCATGATGAGCTGGTACTGGAACTGAAAAAAAAGGACCTTGAAGAGGTACGGGAGCTGGTAAGGCAGTGCATGGAAGGGTGTATCAAGCTAAAGGTAAGCCTTAAGGTAGACATAAAAACAGGCAAAAATTGGTATATTTAAAAAAAATATTTTATAATAAATTATTCAAATGTTGATAATTTTCAATTTGCGTGATATTCTTTTTTGACTATAAAAAAGAGAGGGTGATTTTGTAAAATATGTTTAAGGATAATCTAGAGGGAAGCATCACTGACGAAAACTGTATGGTGGAGGATGAGAATGGACGGATGGTCCCCAACTATGATTTGACTATCATAGATTTTAACGAAGGGGATATTCTTAAGGGAAAGGTAGTGAAAATTGACAAAGACGAGGTGCTTATTGATATAGGCTACAAGTCTGAAGGAGTAATACCTTTATCTGAGCTGTCTATCAGAAACAGCATAAAACCGGAAGAAGTTGTTGATGTCGATGATGTTGTAGAAATACTGGTGCTGCAAAAGGAAGATCAGGACGGGAGGCTTCTGCTTTCCAAGAAAAGGGCTGAAATAGAGAAAAATTTTGACCGGGTTGAAGAAATTTACAGAAATGGGGAAACAGTTGAAGGCGATGTTATCGAGCATGTGAAAGGCGGCCTGATACTGGACATCGGGCTCAGGGGCTTTCTGCCGGCGTCGCTTATAGATGTGAGGAAGACCAAAGAGCTTTCTTCCTATATAGGAGAAAAGTGTAAATGTAAAATTATTGAGGTGGACAGGAACAGGAACAATGTAGTGCTTTCCAGGAAAGCAATAATAGAAGACGAGAGAAGGGAACAGCGAAAAGAGGTTTTAGAGAGCATAGAGGTTGGCCAGATAAGGAAGGGAGTTATAACCAGTATTGCTGATTTTGGGGCGTTTGTGGATGTCAGCGGTGTTGATGGTTTAATCCATATATCCGAATTATCCTGGAACCATGTAAAGCATCCCTCTGAAGTGGTTGAGGTAAATGATGAGGTGGATGTGGAAGTGCTGGATGTAGACTATGAAAAACAAAGGCTTTCACTGGGGCTCAAGCAGACCCAGAAAGATCCCTGGATGGAAAAGATAAAGAAATATTCTATCAATGATATTGTTCAGGGAAAGGTAACCAGGATAGTTAAGTTCGGCCTGTTTGTGCAGATAGAAGAGAGCATGGAAGGGCTGGTCCATATATCGGAGCTCAGCAGTGAACCGATAAAAAAACCGAGCGATGTAGCAAAAATTGGTGATGAGCTGATGGTAAGGATTATAGATATTGACTTTGATAAAAGGAGAATGGCTTTCAGCGTAAAACAGGTGGAAGAGCCGGCGGCAAAGGAGCCTGAAAAAGAGGAAAAGGAGAAGCCGGAAGAAAAGCAGGAAGCAAAAAGTGAGGATGAAGCAAAAGATGAGGATACTTCTTCAGAAAAAGAGCAAACCATCAAGAAACTGCTTAAAGAGATGAAGGACGAGGCTAATATCGATTAGCTTGGCCCGGCCAAAAACCATATTTTCAAACAGCCCTGTGCAGGGCTGCTAAAAACCCCATTAATTGATTTTTATGGGGTTTGTTATATTATTTTAAATGTTTAAAACTATAAAACCATTGGAGGTATCTATCTTTATAATCGGTATTGTGGGAAGGATTGGTTCAGGTAAGACCACGGCGGCCAGTATTCTGGAAAAAAAGATAAAGAGCAGCGTAATTATAGATGTGGACAGTCTGGCCAAGGAAATATATGAGGCTGATGAGGATATCTTAAAGAATATAAGGGCTGTGTTCGGGGATGAGGTCTTTACCGGAGAGGGGCTGAATTACAGTGCCCTGGCTGACAGGGTATTCAATGATTCAGCAGAGCTTAAAAAACTCAACAGGCTTATGTTTCCCCTGATAAGGAATGAGGTTAGAAACCAGCTGAAGGAAAACCAGGAAAAAAAATTTCTGCTGTTAGATGCAGCTGTCCTGTTCAACTGCAAGCTGGATGTGCTTTGTGATTACATACTCTGGGTAAATGCTTCCAAGAGTACCAGGAAGAAATACCTTTTAAGCAAGGGTATAGCAGAGGAAGAGGCAGAGATGAAAATCAGGGGGCAGAAGATAAGAATAAACAGGAGCCTGGTAGATTTTAAAATAGACAATAATGGAGACAAAGAAAAACTGGAATCCTTATGCGAGCGGGCAGTAAGGGACATATTGTCCAGGGTTGGTGAAAGGAATGACAAACAGGTTTGAAATAGTATCCAATTATTCGCCCCAGGGGGATCAGGGCAAGGCTATTGGCAGGCTTACCGAAGGCCTTAACCGGGGGGATAAGTTCCAGACTCTGCTGGGAGTTACCGGTTCCGGCAAAACCTATACCATGGCCAATGTCATAAAGAACATGCAGCTGCCCACACTGGTGATTGCCCCCAACAAGACCCTGGCTGCGCAGCTGAGCAATGAGTTTAAGGAGTTTTTCCCCAGAAACGCGGTGGAATATTTTGTATCCTACTATGATTACTACCAGCCTGAAGCATACCTTCCGGGCAAGGATATGTACATTGAGAAGGATACCTCCATAAATGAGGAGATAGAGAAACTGAGACTCTCGGCTACAAATTCACTGTATACCCGAAATGATGTGATAGTAGTGGCCAGTGTTTCCTGTATATACGGGTTAGGCTCGCCTTCAGAGTACGGGAAACAGAGGGTTGTGTTAAAAAAAGAAGAGCAGTACCCCTTGGAGGCCCTGACCAAGAACCTGGTAAATATCAGGTATGAAAGAAATGACTATGATTTTACCAATGGCCGGTTCAGGATAAAGGGAGATACGGTAGAGATATTTCCTGCCTACCAGGACAGGGCTGTAAGGGTGATGTTTTTCGGGGATGATATTGAAAGGATTGTAGAGTTTAACCCTGTTTCCGGAGAGATTTATGAGGAAAAAGAGGCGGCGGTGATTTCTCCAGCCACCCATTTCCTGACTACCCTGGAATGGGTTGATAGGGCCCTGGGAACCATCGAGGAGGAACTGGAGCAGAGGGTTAAGTTTTTTAAGGGGCAGGGAAAGCTTCTGGAGGCCCAGAGGCTGGAATCAAGGACCCGCTATGATATGGAAATGATAGCCGAGCTTGGTTTTTGCAGCGGCATTGAAAACTATTCAAGGCATATTCTGGGCAAGAAGCCGGGAGAGCCGCCCAATACACTTATAGACTTTTTCCCCCAGGATTTCCTTATGGTTATAGATGAGTCACATATTACTGTCCCCCAGATAAGGGGGATGTATGAAGGGGACCGTTCCAGGAAGCAGACCCTGGTTGATTACGGTTTCAGGCTTCCTTCCGCTTTGGATAACCGGCCGCTGAGGTATGAGGAATTTGAAGATAAGATAAGGTACTGCATTTTTACTTCTGCCACCCCCGGCCCTTATGAGAAGAAGGTAAGCACCCAGGTTGTGGAGCAGATTATCAGGCCTACCGGCCTGGTTGACCCGCAGGTGGCCATAAAGCCCACCAGGGGGCAGATAGATGACCTTATCTCCGAAATAAAAGAAAGGGTAGCGGCAAAGGAAAGGGTGCTGGTAACCACCCTCACCAAAAGGATGGCTGAAGATCTGGCTGACTACCTGGCCAGCCAGGGGATAAGGGTAAGGTATCTGCATTCTACCATAGATACCATTGAAAGGATTGAGATTTTAAGGGGGCTTAGGAGCGGCGAGTTTGATGTCCTGGTAGGCATCAACCTTTTGAGGGAAGGCCTGGACCTGCCGGAGGTTTCACTGGTGGCCATACTTGATGCGGACAAGGAGGGTTTCCTGCGCTCGGAGATATCCCTGATACAGACCATAGGCCGGGCGGCCAGGAATGTTAACGGTAAGGTTTTGATGTATGCAGACAAGGTAACCGGCGCCCTGGCGAATGCGGTGGATGAAACCAACCGGAGGAGAAGCCTGCAGATTGAATATAACCGCAGACACAATATTGTCCCAAAGACCATTACCAAGAATATATCGGATATACTTTATTCCAGCGGTATCCGGTCCAAACGGAAAAAGGAAGGCAGGGTTTCGGAGAAAGGGAAGGGCTTTAGCGAGAAAAGGCTGCTGGATATGGATCCGGCAAGGGTCGCCAATATAATAAGCGGGCTGGAAGAGGAGATGAATTTGGCTGCAAGGGATATGCGTTTTGAAGAGGCTGCAGCCATACGGGACAAGATTAAGAGGATAAAAGAGATTACAAATATAGAAGTGGCCGGATGATGAAATCTGAAATATATATAAAAGGGGCAAGAGAGCATAATTTAAAGAATATAAGCCTGAGGCTGCCCAGGGACAGGTTCATTGTGTTTACCGGGGTAAGCGGCTCGGGCAAGTCATCCCTTGCCTTCGATACCCTTTATGCGGAGGGCCAGAGGAGGTATGTGGAATCGCTGTCTTCTTATGCCCGCCAGTTTTTGGGGCAGATGGATAAGCCGGATGTAGATCTTATCGAGGGGCTTTCTCCTGCGGTGTCCATAAACCAGAAGGGGGTCAGCAAAAACCCCCGCTCTACGGTAGGGACCATAACCGAGATTTATGATTACCTGAGGGTTCTCTATGCCCAGATCGGAAAGCCTTACTGCTACCGGTGCGGAAGGCCGATTGCCAAACAGACAGTGGACCAGATAGTGGACAGGATTCTGGAACTTGAGCAGGGAACCAGGTTCCTGGTGCTCTCACCCATTGTAAGGGGGAGGAAGGGAGAGTATTCAAAGACTTTCGAGAATGCAAAAAAGGACGGCTATATGAGGGTAAGGGTGGACGGAAATACATATGTGCTGGATCAGGACTTTGACTTAAAATTGGATAAAAACATAAAACATGATATAGAAATAGTTATAGACAGGCTGAAGATTAAGGAAGGCATAAGGAAGAGGCTTACTGAAGATATAGAAACTGCTTTAAGGGAGAGCGGGGGGCTGGCCTATGTCAAGCTTCCGGATGAAGACAGCATAATGACATTTTCCGAGAATTTTTCATGTACGCATTGCGGGATTGATTTTGAAGAGCTTACCCCCAGGATGTTTTCCTTTAACAGCCCTTACGGTGCATGCAAGGCCTGCAGCGGACTGGGTTTTAAAAAAGAGGTAGACCCCATGCTGGTAGTGCAGAACCCTGAGCTTAGCATAAACGAAGGGGCTATACCTTTTATAAATATGAGTTATTCAAATTACTATTCCCAGATAATGAGGAGCCTGGCTTCCGAGTACGGCTTTGACTTAAACAAGCCTTTCAGTGAGCTTGATGAGAATATAAAAAATATCATCCTTTTCGGCGGAAACGGCAAAAGGATGAGGATAAGCTACCGAAGCCACAAGGGCAAACTGAAGTTCTATAATATAAAGTTCGATGGCATTGCCAATACCGTGGGCAGGAGGTACCTGGAGACCGATTCAGATTACCAGAGGGACAGGTATGACCGTCTGATGGCAACCAAGGCCTGCTCAAGCTGCGGGGGAAAGAGGCTGAGGCCGGAAAGCCTGGCGGTAAAAATTGGTGATATGCCTATAGCTGATTTCTGTGAGATGACCATAGATGATGAAATCGGCTGGCTAAAAGGGCTTAAGCTGGGCCAGAGGGATGAGCTTATCGGAAAAAGGCTTATAAAGGAAATAACCGAAAGGCTTACTTTCCTAAAGGATGTAGGGCTTGGTTACCTTGCCTTAAGCAGGGAGGCAAGCACCCTTTCCGGAGGAGAATCCCAGAGGATACGGCTGGCTACCCAGATTGGCTCCGGGCTGGTGGGGGTACTTTATATACTGGATGAACCCAGTATAGGCCTGCACCAGAGGGATAATGCCAAACTTATAAAAGCGCTTAAAAGGTTAAGGGATCTGGGCAATACCATCATAGTTATCGAACACGATGAGGAAACCATCAGGCAGGCTGACCATATAGTGGATATTGGCCCGGGTGCCGGAGTTCACGGCGGCCGTATCGTGTGCAACGGAAGCCTGAAAGAGGTATGCGGGTGCGAACGTTCGGTCACCGGCAGGTACCTCAAGGGGGACAAAAGTATACCGGTACCCCTAAAAAGGCGTAAAGCAGGGAAAGGTTTTCTTACCGTAAGAGGGGCCAGGGAGCATAATTTAAAGAATATAGATGTGAGCATACCCCTGGGTAAGCTGGTGTCGGTAACCGGGGTAAGCGGCTCGGGAAAGAGCACGCTGGTAAATGACATACTTTATCCTTCCCTTTCCAATGCCCTGGCAAATACCACCTACCAGGCGGGACCCCATGAATGCATAGAAGGCCATGAGAAGCTGGATAAGGTGATTGTAATAGACCAGTCTCCCATTGGCAGGACCCCCCGGTCCAACCCTGCTACCTATACAGGGGTCTTTACCTACATAAGGGAGCTTTTTTCCAAAACCACAGAGGCCAGGATGAAGGGGTATAAGCCGGGCAGGTTTTCCTTTAACCTGAAAGGCGGAAGGTGTGAAGCCTGTACCGGGGACGGGGTAATTAAAATCGAGATGCATTTTTTGCCGGATATTTATGTGCCCTGTGAGGTTTGCAAGGGCAAAAGGTATAACCGGGAGACCCTGGAGATAAAATACAGGGGCAAAAGCATTGATGATGTGCTTAATATGACCATTGAAGAAGCCATGCAGTTTTTCAAGAACATACCCCGGATTTGCAATAAGCTTAAAGTAATAAATGATGTGGGCCTGGGATACATTAAACTGGGCCAGCCTTCAACCACCCTTTCCGGCGGCGAGGCGCAGAGGGTAAAGCTTTCAACCGAGCTTTCCAGGAGGAGCACGGGCGATACCCTGTATCTTCTGGATGAGCCCACCACCGGCCTTCATTTTGACGATATAAATAAACTGCTTAAGGTATTGAACAAGCTGGTGGATGCCGGCAATACCGTATTGGTTATCGAGCATAACCTGGATGTGATAAAGACTGCCGATCACATAATTGACCTGGGGCCGGAAGGAGGGCATGCCGGGGGCAGGATAATAGCTGAAGGCAGCCCCGAGGAACTGGCCGGGGATAAAAATTCATATACCGGGAGGTTTTTGAAAAAATATCTGCAGGAAAAATTAAGCGTCCAGGCAGTCCGGAAATGAAAAAAGAAAATTTAAAAAAGATACTTTCCATTCTTCCCCACCGGCCGGGGGTATACATTTTTAAAGACCGCAGGGCAAAGGTCATATATATAGGCAAGGCAAAGGATTTGAGAAAAAGGGTTGGAAGCTATTTCGGGGAACGAAAAGATCTGGGCCCGGCCGGCCACAGGATAAATTTGTTCTTTGGCCAGGTAAGCAGCATAGACTATATAGTTACCGACAGCGATGCGGAGGCCCTGGTTCTGGAGAGCAGCCTTATCAAGAAAAACCGGCCCAGATACAATGTGGACCTTAAGGATGATAAGTCCTACCCCTTTATAGTAATCACCCATAAGGAAAAATTTCCCAGGGTTTTCCTTACCCGCAACCGTAATATAGGAGGGGGGAGGTATTTTGGGCCCTATACCAATGTCCGGTCGGCAAGGAATGTGCTTGATGTCCTGAGAAAAACCTTCGGCATAAGGGATTGCAGGAAACCTGTCCCGGGCAAGAAGGGCCGCATTCCCTGCCTAAATTACCATATAAACCTGTGCTTAGCTCCCTGTATCGGCAATATAGGGGAGGAGCAGTACAGGGCTAATATAGAATATATAGACATGTTTTTGAAGGGGAAAAGCAGGTCTGTGGAAGATACTATTATGGATAAAATTAAGAAATACTCCAGCAACCAGGAATTCGAGAAGGCTGCAGAGTTAAGCGAAGTCCTGGAGAGCATAAAAAGCCTTTATCAGAAGCAAAAAATAGTGGTGGGTGGCGAGAGCAGATGGGATGTTGTGGGGGTATACAAACAGGATGGAAAGGCAGCGGTAAGTTACTTTTCCTACCGGGACGGCGAGCTGGCTGTAGTTAATAATTTTTTAATTGAGAATACCGATTATATGCAGCAGGGCGATGTTATAAGCGGCTTTATAAGCAGGTATTATTCAGGCATAAACAATATGCCCTCTGCCATTTATATACCCTGCCCCATTGAAGAGCAGGAGGGCCTCCAGGAGTGGCTTAAAAAGGTAAAGGGCAAAAAAATAGAAATAAGGGTTCCCCGGAGAGGGGATAAAAAAAAGGTCATGGATATGGCGGTAAAAAATGCAAGGCTTTACCTGGAGAAGAAGGTATTTGAAAAAGACAGCGGGCACAGCAGGGCCTACAATGAGCTTATAAAGCTAAGGGATGAACTTAAGCTAAAAAACATACCCCGGCGGATGGAGTGTTATGATATTTCCAACCTGAAGGAAACTTTTGCGGTAGGATCGATGGCTGTGTTTGCCGACGGCATGCCTGACAAGGACAGCTACAGGCATTTCAAGATAAAGAATGTTTCTGCTCAGGATGATTGTGCTATGCTGGGGGAGGTGCTGGGCAGGAGGATAAGGTACCTTGGCAAAGACAGGTTTGATATGGAAAACAGTTTCTTCAACCCTCCGGACCTGATAATAGTTGACGGGGGAAAGGCCCAGTACAATACTGCATCCGCTGTACTAAACAGGGAGGGAATAACCGGAATAGACCTTATAAGCATAGCCAAGAAAGAGGAAGTGGCTTTCTGCTCCGGCTACCCCCGGGGAATCAAGCTGGAAGCGGGCAAAAGCTATGCAAGGGTGCTTATAAGGATAAGGGATGAGGCCCACCGGTTTGCCGTGGATTACCACCGCAGGCTGAGGGGGAAATACATGACCTCCTCGTTCTTAGACCAGATTAAGGGAATCGGAGAAAAGAAGAAAAAATATATAACCGAAAGCATCAGCTCAATGGAGGAGCTTAAAAAAAGTTCTGTCCAGGAATTGATGAATATTAAAGGAATCAGTTACAAAGATGCTATAAATATATATAATTATTTGCATAAGTAAGATAGAAGAGGTTTGGTTTTGATTAAGTGGCTTCTTGACTGGGTAATAATGACATTTTCAATAGCCGTAGCATCCTACTTTCTGCCATTTATATATATTGCCGGTGATACGGTAGCAGATAAGTTTAAAATTGCATTCCTGGCGGGCCTTCTGCTGGGGCTGCTGCATACTTTCATAAAGCCCATAGTAAAGGTTTTGTCCCTGCCTATTAATATGTTAACATTGGGATTGTTTAATATAGTTATAAATGCTGGTATGCTGTGGGTGGTCGATTATTTTATAGGCGGTCTTCAGGTTAACGGTTTCTGGGGGTATATTGTAAGCTCAGTAGTAATCAGCATAATAAGTATTATACTTACCAAGGTAATTTATTATGAAAGAAAAAAAAGACAGAAATGATATAAAGGATACCAGGCTTTTAATAATTACCGGCCTTTCAGGGGCAGGCAAAACAGAGGCCTTAAATTATTTTGAGGATGCGGGCTTCTACTGCATTGATAACCTGCCTGCCAGCCTTCTGGTGAACCTTATTGATTTTTTCTCGGAAAAGAATGGAAAGATCAGCCGTATAGCTGTGGCTATTGATCTCCGCAGCGGGTATTTTTTTGATGAAATTTACAAGACTCTGGATAACCTCAAAGAGAGAAAAATAAGTTTCAGCATACTTTTTCTGGAGGCTTCAAAAAGCGTGATAATAAAAAGGTATTCGCTTACCAGGAGGAAACACCCCCTGGTGGAATATGGGGATATAGGGAGAGGCATTGAGCAAGAAATAGAGAGGATGCATAAGCTGAGGGAGATGGCTGATTTTGTTATAGATACCACCCTTCTTAATGCCAAGGAATTAAGGATTGCCTTGACCGAGCGGATAATGAGCAATACAGAGAAAAGCAAACTGCTGCAGATATCTGTTACTTCTTTCGGCTATAAGTACGGATTGCCTGAAAATTTGGATATGGTAATGGATGTAAGGTTTTTGCCCAACCCCTTCTATGATGAGGACCTGAAGGATTTGGATGGCAGCTGCAAGGAAGTAATAGATTATGTTCTGTGCAGGGATGAAACCAAAAAATTTCTGAGGATATTTGAAAAAATGCTGGATTTCCTGCTGCCCAATTATATAGCGGAAGGGAAAAGCTACCTGGGTATAGGGATAGGATGCAGCGGCGGCAGGCACCGCTCGGTGGTTCTGGCAGACAGGATATATGATTACCTGAAACTGAACGGGTATTCGGTAAAATTAACCCATAGGGATATTGAAAGGGAAACATAAAATATAATTATTTTTTATCGAGTTTGGTTTCCTATATAATAAATAAAATTGCTCTTTTAAATTTTTTGCAAATTTGCTAAAATCTCATAATTTGCATGACATGTAAATTATGTATTAATGGTTAATATTTAGAAAGGGAGGAAATAATGGCAATAAAAGTAGGTATTAATGGTTTTGGAAGGATCGGAAGACAAACGCTTAGGGCAGCTCTAAAATATGACAGGGAAAAGGAAATTGATTTTGTAGCTATCAATGACCTTACTGATGCAAAGACGCTTGCCCACCTTCTAAAATATGACTCTGTTTACAAGATCCTGGAGGAAGACGTAAAGGTGGAGGGCGACAGCCTTATTGTCGGCGATGACAAGATAAAGGTATTGTCCGTTAAAGATCCCGCCCAGCTCCCCTGGGGAGAGCTGGGAGTAGATGTGGTCCTTGAGTCTACCGGCATCTTCAGTAGAAGGGAAGATGCAGGCAAACATATTGATGCCGGGGCTAAAAAGGTTATAGTTTCTGCGCCCATGAAAGGCGATGGTGCTGATATAACCCTGGTTCTGGGAGTCAATGATCAGGATTATGACAAAGGAAAGCATAATATAATTTCCAATGCTTCCTGCACCACCAATGGACTTGCCCCTGTATGCAAGGTTCTAAATGATGAGTTCGGGATAGTGCAGGGTTTTATGACTACTTGTCATGCATACACCAATGACCAGAAGCTTCTGGATCTACCTCACAAGGATCTGAGGAGAGCAAGGGCTGCAGCCATGTCGGTTATACCCACTTCTACCGGTGCAGCCAAGGCAATTGGGCTGGTTATACCTGAACTGGACGGAAAACTTGACGGGCTTGCCCTGAGGGTACCGGTACCAGTAGGTTCCATTATTGACTTAGTAGTCAATCTGAAAAAGGATGCCTCTGTGGAGGAAATTAATGAAGCTATGAAATCTGCTTCCCAGCAGCCAAATTTTGAAGGGATTATCCAGTACAGCGAAGAACCGCTGGTTTCCGTGGATATAGTAGGAAATCCCCATTCCACCATATTTGATGCACCCAGCACCATGAAAACAGGAGAAATGCTCAAGGTTATGACCTGGTATGATAATGAGTGGGGCTATTCCTGCAGGTGCCAGGATCTTATTAAATTCCTGATGAAATAATATATAGATTTAATAAATAGATAACCGGGGCCGGTGCCCCGGTTATTTTTAAGTAAGGCCGGGTGATTAAATTGTTTGCCAAGAAAACGGTTAAGGATATCGATGTAAAACGTAAAAAGGTCCTGGTGAGGGTAGATTACAACGTACCTCTGGATGAGGATCTTAACGTAGTTGATAATACCAGGATTAAATTGTCCCTGGATACAATAAATTACCTGCTGGAGATGGAAGCAAAGATAATACTGATGTCCCATCTGGGCAGGCCGAAGGGCGAAGTGGTAGAAAAATTCAGGCTTGATCCTGCTGCAGGAGAGCTGGAGAGGCTGACAGGCAGGAAAGTAAAAAAGTTTGATGACATAGTATCTGAGGATATAAAGGACTATATAGACAACCAGATGGATTATGGGAATATAGTAATGCTGGAAAATCTTAGGTTTAGCCCCGGGGAAAAGAAAAATGATGCCCAGTTTGCAGAGTCACTTGCTTCTCTTGCCGAGGTTTATGTAAATGACGCGTTCGGAGCGGCTCATAGGGCACATGCTTCTGTAACCGGAGTGGCGCAGCATATACCTGCTGTGGCCGGTTTCTTAATGCAGAAGGAAGTTGATACCCTTACCTCACTTCTGGAAAATCCGGGGAGGCCTTTTGCGGCTATATTGGGAGGTAGCAAGGTATCTGATAAAATCCAGGTTATAAGGAGCCTGCTGGGAAAGGTTGACACCCTTATACTCGGGGGAGGAATGAGCTATACCTTCTTTAAGGCTAAAGGCTACGAGATAGGGAAATCAATCTGTGAAGAGGATCAGCTCAGTTATGCCAGAGAGATGCTGGAGCTTGCTGAGAAAAATAATGTCAACTTCCTGCTGCCCATCGATATAGTAATAGCCAGGGAATACGACAAGGATTCTGATAAGCGCACGGTGTCTATCCAGTCGATACCTATAGACTGGATGGGATTGGATATCGGAGAAAAAAGCACCGAGCTTTTCGGCAAAGAGATTGAGGGGGCATCAACCATATTCTGGAATGGCCCGGTTGGAGTATTTGAATGGGAAAGGTTCGAGCAGGGTACCAGGGATATAGCCAATTCTATTGCCAAGAGTTCTGCGGTTTCAGTGGTGGGCGGCGGAGATACGCTGGCCGCCATCAAGAAATACAATTTAAGTGAAAAATTTTCCCATATATCCAGCGGCGGCGGAGCTTCCATGGAGCTTCTGGAAGGAAAAGAGCTTCCTGGTGTGGCTGCCTTGCTGGATAAAGAATAAAGAAAGGATGATTATATGAGAGTTCCCTTTATAGCTGGAAACTGGAAAATGAACATGACCCATCTGGAAGCGATGAAGTTTTTGGACGAGCTTGGGTTCAAATTTGAGAATAAAAATGAGTGTGAAATAGTTGTCTGCCCTCCTTTTACTGCTTTAAGGTCGGTTAAGACTGTGCTTGAAGATAAAAAAATAGATGTCGGCATTGGCGCCCAGAACATGTTCTATGAGCAGAGCGGCGCTTATACCGGTGAGGTTTCCCCTGTAATGCTAAAGGCACTGGGCGTGGAATATGTGATACTGGGCCACAGTGAGAGGAGAGAGTATTTCGCTGAGACCAATCAGGTGGTAAATAAAAAAATTAAATCTGCTTTTTCAAACGGCTTAAAGCCCATACTTTGTATCGGTGAGACACTGGAGATCAGGGAAAGCGGGAAAGCCGAGGATTTTGTGCTGGGGCAGCTGGGACAGTGCCTGGATGGCATTCATATAAAGGATGTTGTTCAGATTACTGTTGCCTATGAACCCATCTGGGCGATAGGTACAGGAAAAACTGCTACCGTGGAAGATGCCAATGGCATGTGTGCTGCCATAAGGGGCAAGCTTGATCAGTTGTATAAGGCTGCCACCGCGGATGCTGTAAGGATACAGTACGGGGGAAGTGTTAAGCCTTCAAATATTAGTGAGCTTATGGCAGCTTCTGATATTGATGGCGCACTTGTAGGCGGAGCAAGCCTTAAGGCTGAAGACTTTTTAGCCATAATAAATTATTGAGCCCGGCCAGACATAATACCATAACCCATAAATTTACTGGGTAGAAGGGGATATTTTGCTTAAAAAGACAATTAAAAAGCCTGTATGCTTGGTAATACTGGATGGCTGGGGAATAGGCTGTGAGACTAAAGGGAATGCAATCTGTATGGGGAATACTCCCAATATGGACCGCTACAGCAAGGTATACCCTTACATTGAACTGGAGGCATCAGGAGAAGCAGTAGGCTTGCCGGAAGGCCAGATGGGCAATTCAGAAGTCGGGCACTTAAATATTGGTGCAGGCAGGGTTGTTTACCAGGAGTATACAAGGATTAATAAGTCTATCAAAGAAGGTGATTTCTATAATAATGAGCAGTTGCTGGAGGCAATCGATAATGCTAACCAGGGGGGCTCATTACACCTGATGGGCCTTGTCTCTGACGGTGGTGTGCACAGCCATATAAATCACCTGAAGGCTTTAATCAGGCTGGCTGCAAAGAAAAAAGTAGAGAAGCTTTATGTGCATGCCTTTTTGGATGGGCGCGATGTCCCGCCCAAAAGTGCAATTCCATACCTGGAAGAAATACAGGATTTTTTAAAGCAGAATTGCTCGGGTGAGATTGCCACTGTAAGCGGCAGGTATTATGCCATGGACAGGGATAATCGCTGGGAAAGGACTGAGAAGGCCTACCGCACCCTTGTGTACCGGAATTCAGAGCAGTTTGATTCCCCCAGGGAGCTGGTTCAGAAATCATATGATAACGGTAAGGATGATGAATTTGTGGTACCGGCAAAGGTTAAGATAGATGATGAGGGAGGGGCTAAGATTAAAAGCGGCGATTCTGTAATATTTTTCAATTTCAGACCGGACAGGGCCAGGCAGATAACCGATGCTTTTATAAGCAACTCATTTGACAAGTTTGACCGGGGAAGCAGCCCTCCAAAGGTGTTTTTTGTCTGTATGACCCAGTATGATAAGAATTTCAAAGCGCCGGTTGCCTACCCTCCCCAGAAAATCAAAAATACACTGGGTGAGGTGCTTTCCTGCCATAACTTAAGGCAGCTTAGGATAGCTGAAACCGAGAAGTACGCCCATGTTACTTTTTTCTTTAACGGGGGTGTAGAGAAACCGGAAAAAGGGGAAGACAGGATACTGATACCTTCTCCCAAGGTAGCAACCTATGAGATGAAACCAGAAATGAGCGCTTATGAGGTTACTGACACCCTTTTAAAGAAGATTGATGAAGGGTTTTATGATGTAATAATTGTCAATTACGCCAATCCGGATATGGTAGGACATACCGGTTTTCTGGATGCTGCCATAAAGGCGGTTGAAGTGGTGGACAGTTGTGTGGGAAAAGTGGTTGATAGGATTAACCAGGCAGGGGGATTGGCATTGATTACCGCTGACCATGGAAATGCTGAAGAGATGCTGGATGCGGATACGGGCGGAACGGTTACCAAGCATACCACCTCCAAGGTTCCCTTTATACTCTGTAATGAGGGGATGAATATCAGGGCAAATGGAAGAAAATATATGTTATGTGATATCGCACCTACCATCCTTGAGCTCCTGGGTATAGAGAAACCGGGGGAAATGACCGGGCATTCCCTTTTGGAAGGGGACAAGTAAATATTTTTATTATTTGATTTTTTTGGTAAAATAGGAAAGAAATTAGGAGAAAGAGGTTATACTTAATTATGGGCTCACTATTATTAAATATATTGGCTGCAATACATATTATAGGCAGTATGGGAGTTATACTCCTGATATTGCTGCACAGCGGAAAGGGAGGCGGAATATCCGGGCTCTTTTCCGGGATGGTAGAGACTTTTGACGG
>JBNJCW010000021.1:0-27095 GCA_051744345.1 Actinomycetota bacterium | reverse complement strand
AGTAAACACTAATATAGTGAGGAATTTTTTTATATATTTTCTCTTTGTCTTAAGAAATTTAAAAGAACAGGACAAATGATATTATTAATATCCATGACTTAAAAAAGAGAAACAAATTGGAGGTCTATTTTATGAAGACTTATAAAATAAAACTAGATATCCCTTATGACCTTATTTTAAGTATGAGGATTTCTGAAGATCAGATTTTATCAAAAATCAAGGAAGAAATAGCACTAAGTTTTTATTCCCGCAAATATTTGTCTTTTGGAAAAGCAAGAAAGTTATTAGGAGTTACTAAACAAGATTTTGCTTATCTTCTGAAAGAGCGGGGGATTCCTAGACATTACGAAAAGGATGATTTAGAGGAAGATATAAAGTTTGCTAATGAAAGATAAAATTGTTGTATCCAATACTTCTCCTATTTTAAATTTGGCAATTATAAAAAACAGTTATATTTACTTGAGCATTTTTTCAAAATTGTGCATATCCCAGAAATAGTTTGGAAAGAATTGGTTATTGATGGTAAGGATAGAAAGGAAACTGAACTAATAAAAAAATCAGGTTTCCTTAAAATTCATAGAATAAAAGACCTAAATCTTTATAAATTACTTAGAAAAGATTTAGACGAAGGGGAAGCTGGAGCTATTTGTTTGTCACTTGAATTAAAGTCTGGCTTGATATTACTTGATGAATCTGAAGCAAGGAGAATTGCAGATATTTATGGTTTAGAGAAAACAGGAATTCTAGGTATTCTACTCAAAGCAAAAAAAGATAAAATTATTTCATCACTAAGGGAAGAGATACAAAAATTAAAAAGGGATGCGGGTTTTTTTATATCAAAGGAGCTAGAAGAGCCTTTACTAAAAGATGCAGATGAATAAATGTTTGTTAGAGGGGTTTGGATGGATAAGAATACTGTATATAGAATATCAAAGGTGAGGATAAAAAAACCTTCTCATCATATTTAAACCCAGAATGTATCCTTAAGTAAGGGGGATCCCTGCAACCTTCCACATAACAATCAACCGATTGAGATGGGCATTGCTTGCGGTGGCATATTCTTCCCAGTGATAGTAGGTCTTTATTAAAAAGAAAAAGATAGAAACTGCTTATCTGTCTGGCATACTTAGATATTTAGCATAACTTATCAAAATTATCTACAACTAGAGCTATATCAAGATCATTGGGATAGGGACCTTTGGATGAAGCTAGCAAGAAAGCTCAGTCTGGGGAAACCAGACGCTGGGTTTGATGTGGCGGGAGCTGGAAACGCACTGATTAAATTAGTGGCGCGCCAGCTCTCGACCCTACCAGTTCCAGATTAAATCCCCTTTTTTTGTATACCGGCTCCTTCATTTTCAATTTTTTATCTAAGCCTACCTCCTTTGGCTATTTTAATAATATTTTTTTTGACAATTTGAGATCAGCCATCCCCATAAACCTGGTTATCTTATCAACATTATTTTCCTCAAGGCTAACCACATTGAAATGATTTCCTTTATGGGGGATACCTTCTACCAAAGTATACTTCTGGTTTTTCTTCTGTCCTTTTTGGTTACCTCCGGCCTTTTGCATGCAGGAATTTTTTTACTTTATATTTAGTCCTTTAACTATATTCTGCTACTTAAATTATTATCAGTCACATAAAATAACATTTAAGTTCTTTAGAGCATATTCCATTGGCAGAATATTAATGTTACCTTCTGACATTTGCCTGTTTCCACCATATATTAAATATGCCTTGGTAGAAGGATAATCCCTGAGAAAAGATTTTATTCCACGGAGATCGGTTTTTGTGACTTTTCCTTTTCTCTTGACTTCAAATATTTTTAAGCTCCTTTTCCCGTATAAAACAAAATCCACCTCTATGTTATTGCTTGTTCTCCAGTAGTATATTTTGTATCCCAGACCCAGGTAATCATTAACCGCCACAAGTTCCTGAAAGAAAAGGCTCTCGTACGAGAGCCCACCGGCTTCTTCAGGTGAGTCAAGTGGCCCCATTGGTCTTATAGTTCTATATACACCAACATCAAAAAAATAAAATTTTGGATGCGCAACAAGCCTTCTTTTTGCGCGTTTCCTAAATACGGGAACCCTGTAAGCCAGAAGAAGATCCTCCAGTATTGTAAAATAATTCTCAACTACTTTTCTTCCAACAGAACACTCCCTTGCAACTTCTGATATGTTTAAGACCGATCCCTGAGAAAAACTGGCTGCTTCAAGAAATCTTGAAAAAACCCCCAGGTTTCTTGTCAGTCCTTCCTGCTGTATTTCTTCCTGGAGATAAGTTTTTATATAGCTTTCAAGATAGCCCTGTGGGTCTGACTCAACATAGACTGATGGAAGATTGCCAAAGGTAAGTGAGTGATCTAAACTAAAATCTTTACCGAGCTCCATTACAGTAAGAGGATGCATTGAATAAGTCAAAGCTCTTCCTGCAAGAAGATTGGGACCTTTTCGTCTTAGCTTCCTTGCGCTGGAGCCGGTTAGAATAAACTTATATTTATTTTTTTCTATAAGTCTGTGTACTTCATTTAAAAGTTCTGGAATTTTTTGAACTTCATCAATAATAATCCAGTCTTTAAAATCTACAGGTATAAAGTTTTCCAATCTCTGGGGATCTGCAAGGAGTTCATTAAACAAACGGGATTCAAGAAGGTCAATATATACTGCACCCGGAAAAGCTTTTTTTACCCATGTAGTTTTACCGGTTCCACGGGGACCGAATAAAAAGAAGCTTTTATCATCAGGATATTTTATAATTCTGGAATACATAATTCCATTTTACATATATTTTTGGAATTGTCAATTCCATTTTGCATAATACAGTGCCGAAAAGCGATTATTTTGATTTTAGCCAAAATTCGGCAAATTTTTGAAAATTTCTATGGTAAGGAATTTTGGGGAAAACTTATCTAAGGACCTGTGGTAATATAATTTTTAAGCTGGTGGGGATTTACCTGGACACCTTTTAAGGGCCGCTAAGGCAAGCCGATTCTGTATCGGTTTGTTTGGAAAACTGGAACCAATAATTCTTCTCAAAGTGCCTTCCCCTGCCAACCACCGAAAGGGACTTCCATCCCTTAGTTACTGCCCATACCAGGCGCACTAAAATTAATTGGATATAATAACTATATCCAATTACAGCCAATTATGTATTTATTCATAATTTCCTGTATCTCGTGCTTCTGCCAAGACCAATACGTTCTATTTTTTTAAGTCGTAAGAGTGTGTTTATTGCTTGCTTCACGGTAGCTCGAGGTATTTTTGTCTTTTTAACAATTTCACCGGTACTGGCCTCATCTTTTTTTTGAAGATATTGCCAAACAG
Organism: Actinomycetota bacterium; assembly: GCA_051744345.1. Taxonomy (GTDB): domain Bacteria; phylum Actinomycetota; class Humimicrobiia; order Humimicrobiales; family Humimicrobiaceae; genus Halolacustris. The sequence goes on along the minus strand of JBNJCW010000021.1, from coordinate 23,765 downwards.
CCAATTGCCTTTCAGAAAGAAGCTTTTCTATATTTTCTTTTGATAAAAGTTCTACCGCCATTTGGGACTGCTTAAGAAAAATATTTAAAAAGAAACTTAGCCATGGTGCTATATTTTCATGTTTTGTTTTAATTGTTTTTTGGCTTCTTCTAAGTGATATATAATATTCCGGCTTATTGTCCTCGACCAACTTCTCATGGGAAATATATGGCATATATAAATATCCTTCTTTAAGCAAAAGAAGATTTGTAAGAATACGTGAAAGCCGGCCATTACCATCCTGGAACGGATGGATATTTAAAAACTCAACCAGGAAGTTTCCAATAATCAGAAGTGGATGATATTTTTTTTCTCTAAGAGCAGTTTGGGTCCACTCAACCAATTCCTGCATTTCCTTTGGAGTTAGATATGCCGGAGTAGTATCAAAGAGAACACCAATTGACTTCCCAGCATTATCAATCATATGTACCTTATTCTCTTGCTTTTTATATTCGCCTCGATGTAAAGCATTCTTCTCAACATATTTAAGAAGCTCATTATGGAAGTTTTTGATAGTATTTTCATTAAATTTAAGACTCTTCCAGGAATTAAAAATATTTTGCAGAAGTTCATAATATCCTTTTGCCTCCTGCTTATCACGATCCGTAAATTTCAGGATAGCAATTCCTCGCATCATCTTCTCAACATCTTCATCAGAAAGCCTGGCTCCCTCTATACGAGTGGATGCCCCAGTAGAGGTAATCAAGACAGTCCGTTTGAGACGACCTAAAACCTGGGGACTGAGCTGAGCCCCACTAATCCATCGTCCCTTTAATTCATCAATTTGTGCTATTTTCGATACAATATCAGCTGAAATATGTTCAAGCCGCTGGTTAAAGTGATTATTTTTTATCATAAAATTAATTGGATATAATAACTATAGCCAATTATAGCCAATTAATAAAAGCAAATCAAACATTTAGCCACTCCTGGTTATTTTTAAAATAAAATTAGTATCTTTATTATTTTCAAAGCACCTTAAAATTTAAGCAGAAACTTTCACATCACAAAATAGGAGAGTTATAAATATCATATTACCTTATCAATAGTTTCCAGTGTATCAGTAAAGCTTTTAATTTTATAAAAATTTCTTCTAATCCAGTATCTCAGCCCAGGCTATTTTACTTTCCCTGTAGCCGTCCTGGGCTGCTAGGAGCTCTTTGTTGCCGTGCCGGTCTGCTGCCATTATGATAAGGATACAGGAGCGCTCATCATCAAGGCGGACATTAAAATTGATACCATCCACTTAAGAAGTATACATACTCTCTATCCGATAGATCTCTTTTTCTTAAAGGCATCATACTCTTCTTCCCATATCCTCTTCAGTCTCACTATATTGGTAGCTGATAGCCCGCTTACACTCTTACCCAGGATGCTTTCTAGCGCGGTGACAAAGTCATTGGTTGATATTCCCTTTAGGTAGAGCACAGGTACCAGGTTATCCACGCTGGGGATCCTACGAGGACAGCTGAGAAGAAAGTTGCTGCTAAATCTTTTTTTTAAGCCCCCTGTCATCTACTCTGGGCTTAAGTAATGGTTAGGGGACCCATGCCGGTAGTGATGTTCCGTTGAGGCATGTGGCCATTTTTTACTACAGCCCTTTTTCCGTCTTCATCAGTTAGGTTGGAATGTTTTTGTACATATTCTTCTACTTCGTTCTCTAGAGCTAGCTTGAGCATCTTCTTAAGCCCCTTCTCTTGCAATCTGTTCCAGTACTGACCAGGATGATTCCGGTTCATCTTTTACATATTGGATTTTTCCACTATACTTGGACGTAGAGCATATTCTCCTTTTCTATTATCTTTTTTTCAGATTGGTAATATTTTATAGGGAGGATATGCTTTTTTTCTACCTCCATCCACAAGATTTGATTATATCTCAAAATTCTTTCAAATAGTTTACAATTCCAACTATTATTCACACAATATCTACCCATTCAAGCATAAAGCAGTTGCAATGATCAAAGCAGGCTATAATCCTTGCACTTTCCCCATCCTGCATGAAGCTCTCTCGGTGATATCGGTATTCCTTTTTTTCTTTATCTTGCTTACCAATTCAGGATAGCCAAAAGATATAGGCATTCTGCCTGTATCTTTTTTAGTCACTCTGCTGCTTTAAAATTGATGTGTCTGCCCCATAACATCTGGCAGCCCCTACCCTTCCGCCTTTATAAGCTCCTCTTTCCTTATGGCAGGTATGCTTAAGTCAATATTTCCGTAAACCTTTATCCTTTTTCCCTCTATGTAGAAGATAACCCCGTCTATTCCCGGGATCTCTGTCAGGGTATTTACGATGGAATATATGATAAGCTCATCCAGCATCCTGGTATCCAGGCTGTTATCCAGAAACTCCTGGGACAGGTTTACCTCCGCAAAATTCTCATAGATCTCGGTGTCTATAAGGCTGGTGCCTCCGGGTATCACCGCAAAAAGGTACGGTCTGTTAGGCCCTTTGAGCAGTTCCTTGGTAGCATTAATTAAGGCAGACTCCCTGTTTCCGGCCACAATAGTCCTTTTCTCTGCCTCCATCAGCTTATCTTCACCCAGGACGGCATAATAAAGATTTATATCCAGCCTGGCAGGGATATCCGGCCCTTCTTCTACTTGCTGCTCTTCTACAAATAACTCTTTTACGGTATCCAGAAAACCTGGCCCCTCCTGCCTGTCTTCTTCCGGGACAGGCTCCTGGGAAGCTTCCTGTACCATAACCGTCTCCTCGGGAAAACTTTCAGCCGCAGCCCGTTCCTCCGGGGAGCCGGAAACAAACCTTTCCTTCAGCCCGGATAAAAAATCGGGATTATCCAGGGAGTAGAATATAAAAAAGCCGATAGCAAAGATAAAAAGCAAAAAAATGGTTATCCTTACTACCGGTACCAGGCAGCCCCTCTTTTTTGGTCTCTTCTTAGCCATATAAAGATATTAACCACAGAAAGAAGATATGACAACTACCTTATGAAATTAAGGTAGTAATTCCTTGCCTTTACGAAAAGGTCCGGGTTCTTTTTCTGCAGGATAGCAAATACCTTATCATCTATGAGCTTGGGGCTGTTGGTGGATTTGGCAAAGGCTTCCATAAAGAAGTCGATTACCTGCCCGTCCTTTTTGTCTATGGTAGAAATAAGGGCTTTAAAATCTTTCCTCTTCTCTTCCAGCCTCTTCTTATGCTCCTCTATCTCCTGGTAATCCTTTGAATCCAGGCAGCCCCCGCACCAGTCCAGGCAGTTCTTGTCCGGCTCCTTGAATACAATCTTACCCCCCTCATACTCTGCAACCTGGTCATCCATCTTATAGACACGGGTATAGCACTGGGGGCATTTTACCTTCCTCTCATCAGCAAAAAACTCTACCCCGTGACCGCACCGGGGGCAGGGTATAACCCTGGTATTAAAATCTTTTAAGTACCCTGGATCCTGGCCAGGGCAACCTGTCTTAAACTTTGGCATATTTAAATATTAGCATTTTGTAAGTATTGTTTCAAATCACTGAAGGCCTTCCAGCGCTTTCAAGGTTTCCATTGCATCTATGGCCGGCTGGTACTTGGGGTAGACCTCCAGAGCCATTTCCAGTTCCTGCAGAGCTTCCTCAAACCTTTTTTCGTACTGCAGCTTCATGGCATTGCCATGGTGCATGCGGGCTGTATCCACTATCTCTTTGGTCTCCTCATACCTGCCGTCAAGCTCAGAAAGGATGGCCTCCTTATCAGCTGTATCCAGTTTTTCTACCTCCAGTATGGCGCTTCTGTATGCCTTATTGGCCTCACTGTAAAGACCATCCGAATAAAGGCTGTCTGCCTCATCTATAAGGTCCTGAACTTCCCGGGGTATGGCCTCCTGCTCCTCTTCCTTCTCGCTTATAGATTCTACCTCGGTTACCACCGTCTCTGCTATAATGTTTCTGCATCCGTTTAAAGCCAATAACAGCAAAACTGCTGCCGTTAAAACTGCCAAAAAAATGTATTTTTTACTACCCATACTGCATCCCTCCCTATCTCTTATACAACCTTATGATGCTGGCCTCAGGGGGACAGAAAAATCTGAACTGCGAATACCTTCCCTCACTTAGTCCCCTGGATACATACAGCACAAATTTCTTAAAATAAAACAGCCCGGAAGCAAACCTGGGGCTTAGCCTGCACCCGGTAAGCACAGCCCCTGCCAGGGGAAGCCTTACCTGGCCCCCGTGGGTATGGCCGCTAAAGACCATGTCTGCTCCCCTTTCAGCCAGGTCCACTATGGTATGGCTGTCCGGGGTATGCACCAGGCATAAAAGCAGCCTTACATTCTCTTCCAGCAGGTGGAAATCCTTGCCCTTTAGCTTGAAGTATTCAGGATACTTTTCCCTGTAGTATGCAATGTCTTTTTTCGTGCTCTTGTTTTCCCCGAAAGCAAGGGCTACATCACTTCTCTGAAGTATGGGATCATCGATTCCTGCTACCCTTATCCCCTTTATGTCATTATCGGGGCTGGCAATCTCTTCAATCTGGTTCTGGAGCACCTTAATCCCTACAGCTCCCAGCTCCTCCTTCAGCCGGGTGATATCATTTTGCCTGCGGTAGCTTTTTTTTCTTTTGACCATGTTCTTTAAAAACTCGGTAACGCTCTTATTGTAATAATCATGCACCCCCAGCACCGCAAACTTACCATACCTTGCCTTAAGGGGCTTTAGCATCTCTACCAAATAATCTATGTTTTCATCCTTTTCCACCAGGTCCCCGGTTACAAAAAGAAGGTCCACCTCGTAATTGCCAAGGCCCTGCACAAACTTAAAAAGCTTCTTTCCTTTCCTGTTTTTTCGAAGGTGGAAATCGGAGAGGTGCATTATGGTAAGGTAGGGTTTTTCCTTTTTGCCATTGCTTTTTTTGCCCAGCTGCCTTAAGTTTATATCCACGTAAGAGAGCTTGAAATTAAGTGGCTCATACCTTATTGCATATATTACGGCAGCTGCTGCTGCAGCCGCCAGAACCGCTATTAAGATATAGATTAGCATAGCAAATTACTGTTTAAAATAAATACAAATACTACCATAAAATCACCTTTTATCCCAACCTTTTTGAATTAGGGATATTGGAAAGAATCCACAGGTAGGCAAGGGGAAAAACATGCAGAAGATACCGCTCCACAGAGCCGGTAAAATCCCCTATAAATACCATGGACAGAAATACAGATGCCATGCCGAAACAGATAAAAACAAAGGGTACCCAGTTTGCCCTGGTAAACATCCTCTTTATATTTACCCAGAAAAGGACAAACAGAACCACCCAGGCAGGCCCGTACCCTGAGCCCAGAAATGCCCGGGTGGAATCATAAGCTGAGAAAAAAAGCTGGCTGGCGGAAGCCCTTAAAGCAGAAGCAAGCCCGGGGATGCCTGCTGCCTGGCCCTGGGCCAGAAACTGTTGCCACTCCAGAGAAAGCAGGGGCAGCTTCAGCCCGTAGGCTATAAGGTACCAGGGGGAAACCAGAAGCAGGGCTACCAGCACCGAATAGCTGAAGTTTATAAAAATGCGCCCCTTATGCTTGTACCTTGAAAGGTCATGGAATAAAAACACCAGGTTAAGCATAAAAAATATGGCCAGATAAGCGACGCCTTCGCTCCTGACCGAAGCAAGCAGGGCAAAAAATACTGCAGATACCACCAGGTAACTTCCTATTTTCCTTTTTACCCGGTAAAGATAAAAGAAATAGACCGCCAGAACCATCACCACTGAAAAAAGCAGGTTGGCATACTCTATATACCCGTGGTCGGCCACAATAGGTACGGCAGAGAATACAAACACAAAAAGCATGGACAGTATGCGGTTAAGTTTTCCCCTGAAAAAATGGTAAAGGGTAAAAAGCCCCGAAAGGTAGAAGAGGGGAAAGATTATCTTTACCAGGTTCTCATCCACCCTCCCGATCCAGATATATATCCAGGTCTGGAGAAGGGATAAATACAGGGGGTAGGAATGGTGGGAAAACTCATACCGGTAGTCGGTATAAAAGGTAAAGATATCGCTGTCTATAAAAAAAGCCTTGGCCTTAAGCGACCAGCAGGCTATGGCATCCCAGAAGCGTACGGGAAAAAGGAAAGCAAAAAAAAGCACCGCCAAAAAACTTCCCAACGTAAGCACGGCCAGAATAACAAACAGAACGGTACCAAAGCTGCTCCTGCTAAGCCTGAAAGAAAACCTGGGCTTCCTCTCTTCAGATACTACCTTTCCCTTCTTAATCTTTAAGTCATCCTCCAGGGTTACCGTCCCCTTTATCATCTTCTTCAGCCTGATTTTTTCCCGGTAGTAGAACCTCTTGGAAAAATAGAGGTACAGCGCCGGGCACAGAAACACTATGGAAAAGATGAATATGTGCTCAAACTCAAAACTTATATCGAACAGAGACAGCACCATTAAAAATATGGTGGCTATAAAGCTGCCGGTATAAAAGCAGAGGAAAGCTATAAAGAACTTGCCGGACAGGTTCTTGTATTCCAAATCCAGTATCTTTTTATTAAGCAGCAGAAAATAGACAGGTACGTACCCTATGGTTACCAGGGAGGCAATAGAAAAAAAATATTTTATGTACAGAACAAGATCCATTATTTATACCTGTTTTTGTATATAATATAATAATTTTTGAGTTTATATAACAAAAAAATTGACCTTTGCGCTCATAGTATTAATATTATTCTATAGAAGATAAATAACTTACCGGGAGTCTTTAAAAAATGATAGTACTGATAGGGGCAACAAGCTTTATAGGGCCGGCAGTATTGGAAAAGCTGCTTCAAAAAAACTACCAGGTAAAATGCTTCATAAAGTCAGGAGAAGACCGCTTTCGTCCAGCAGAGGCAGCCAAAAAAGAAGGCAAAGAGATAACTATAGCCACCGGAAACCTTAACAGCGCAGATTCGATATACTCTTCGGTTAAGGGGGCAGAGGCCATAGTATACCTTACAGACCTAAAGCGCACCTATTATGTCAAAAATACTCTAAGCGCTGCTTCCCGGGCAAATATAGGCAGGCTGGTTTTCTTAAGCTCTACCACCGTGCTGGTGCCCATGGAAAGCCAGGTAAAGAAAGATAAAATCGCCTCCGAGGAAATGATAAAAAAAACAGGGACAGATTATACCATCCTCAGAGCCTCCATGATTTACGGCTCAGAGGATGACACCAATTTTTCCAGGATGATAAGGTTTATAAAAGAAAAAGGCTATTTCTACCTTTTTGGAAATGGCGATAACCTTATACAGCCTGTATACATAGAAGATGTGGCCGGTGCCCTGGCTGAGGCGATTGGTAACAAGAATACATACCGGAAAACATATGAGCTGGCAGGAAAAGAGCCCATAAAATACTCCCAGATGCTGGATACAGTCAAGCAGAAGATGGGACTGGATTTTAAGGTAAGAAAGGTGCCCCTTGGCCTGGCCAGGCTTGGGGTAGCCCTTTACTCCAAGCTGAGCAGAAACCCCAGGCTTACCCCTGACCAGATAGAGAGGCTAAAGTATGATAAGGCCTATTCCTATGAGGAGGCAGCCACAGACCTTGGCTTCTCCCCCCTGGGGTTTGAGGAAGGAATTGAAAGGCTGGTAAAAAAACTAACTTAAAAGTTATGGCCCGTTACAAGAGATATATTTTTATAGCAGCAGGCATAATACTTGCCGCAGCGCTGCTTGCCTTTATATCCCCCATATTTACCCGCATGATAGCAGAAACAGATACACATACCGTGCAAGGATTAAATATCCAGCCAAAGATAAGTCATTACGCTGCCATTAATCTAAAAGCAACAAACGCCAGAAACGTCCAGTTTCCCCGGGGTACCGCAGAGCTTGTATGGGGCAAAGACCCCCTGGCCAGGGAAAAATTTGATATACTGACTGATAACCTTACCCACAGCTACCATATACCCCTGGGGGAAAACATATACTGGCAGAAGGAAGAGGCCGTAACCAGCTTAAGGCTATTACTGCCCCAGGTAGAAGGGATAGAGTACAAGGTTGAAAAATTCAGTCTGGGACAGAGGATGCTTCCTCCACTGGACAGCTATATAGGCAGCTACATCAAAAACACCTGGCAGATAAGCCATATCAACCGGTTCCTGGTGCCCTCCTACATACTGCTGGCATTTACAGCAATAGCTGCCTTAATCTATACAGCTTTATTTAGAAGCCTTAAGCTGAACCTGCTGGTGATCCTTTCATTAGTTATCTTAACGTTTTTTTCCGCCTACTTTTTTTTAAACGGAGCCTATACTGCCAGAAGCTACTGGTTATCCTATAAAAACCATATACAGCAAAGGGACCTGACCAATACCTACCGCGGCTTCTATGACTTTAGGAAGTTTATACTTTGGGTGGAAGAAAAATTACCGGAAGAGCAAAACCTGGCTGTGCTCCTGCGGGGAGAGCCGGTGTATATCATGTCCGAGATGGCCTATAGCCTGTATCCCAGGGACATAAGGTTTATAAACATATCCCAGAAGAGCAGCAGTGAGATAATACTTGAGATCAGTGAATCAAGCAGGGAAGGCTACTCCTATATAATCATACTGTCCCGGGATGACAGGATAGAATCATTTAAGCTGAACCTGGTAGACAGCTACCGGGAAGAAGCAGGATATATCTACCGGTTCAGCGCTGAATAGCTTAACAGATACCATCCGGGCTGCATTAATGGATATGGAGGCTATTGGGGTATATAAATCTGTAAGTCTAAAATTTATCAGGATTACATATTACCAATCTTGGGGCACCGAAACAGGTGCCCCAAGCTGTATCGTCAATAATATTTTTTTTTAGCTTCTCATACATTTTAAAAAATAATTCGGATTTTCCAGTTATAAGATTACTGGCTTAATAACCAGCTAAATGGATTTTTACACGAAAAGAGAAAAAAATATCTTCTGATGCAGAGATAAAGTAGAAGAAAACAGTTTTCTTAAAACTTTTATAGGTTTTGTTGATTAATTGCCTAAAAAGTGTTTATCAGCTTACGCTTTCAAACAATATTATAGCAGAAAGAAATCTGGTGCCCCTTTATCTATAAATTAACCTCCAGCAGGCTAAAAGTTATTTCTCAAATTTAGTATTCTTCATGTACCTTTTCAGTTCATAGTAAAAGTTTTCACGTGTACCTGCCAGTATTACAACAATAGTATTTTCATTTTTTTTAATAATAGTGTATGCAAGCTCATAATTTACTTTGTTATAAAAAAAGTCACAGCAATAAACACCAGCTTGATCACCTATTTTGGGAGTACCGATATAAGGATTCTGAATAATATTATCAATAATTTTTTGAAATTCTAATTTAAGCGGTTTCTCTTTAATCTTCTTAAGATAATTAGCAGCACGGGGCAATATGATTAACCTGTACATCACTTACCCTTTTTTCCGAAAACATCCTGGTAGGTATTGAAAGGTGCTTTTCCTTCAGCAGCAAGATAAGCTTCCTCCAATAAGCTTTCTGCAGCAGGACGAATGCTGTGCCGCATATCTTTAAATCTGGTTAAAAGCTCATTCCCTGAAAACCCTTGCGAGATTAAATCTGCTAGAATTTGCTCATCAAAATCACCTGCAGCCTCATTTACAGGACGTATGGCAATAGCATTGTTCTGAATATAACAATAAACCTCCTTCTCTATTCCCAATTGATTAAAAAACTCAATAGGAATAGTTATCTGGCGTTTTGGGGATACAGAAATACGTTTTTTAACTACATTGCCATTTACATTTTTAATTTCGGTCAACTTAAGCCCCTCCCTTTATAGTATTCACAGTATATTATTCTCATTATCTTTGAATATTTATAACAAAGAAACAAAGAACAGTCAAGCTTATAAAACAAGCCAATAGCAGCCTAACAAATGGAAACAGGATTTTAGAGGGCTAAATATCTGACACTTGTTTATTTGCTTTAAGAATTTATTAAAAAAGAGAATAACAGCTTATGGGGAATAAGAAAAATTTAAGTCAGGTAATCATCCAAAAACACAATCCTTGTTCCTGTACCTTCAGAATCCACCTTCTTAAATTCAAAATCGTTGGTTATAAAGCAGCTTGAATTGCTTATAATTGCTGTGGCAAGGATTATGGCATCAGGAGTTTTAAGGTTATATTCTGCCCTTAGTTTAGCAGCCCTAAATGCAACCTTCCGGTCTATCGGCAAAATAGTGGTCCGGGGAATGCTGTTTAAAAATTGGTCAAAAAGCAATACCGCCGTATCCCTTTTAGTTTTTATAGGTTTTACCATTATCTCTATAATGCTTAACGCAGAAAGGTTGCAATGGCGCCTGCCGGTGATTATTTGGCTGAGGATATCGTCAGTCAGGGCGCTGTAGGGGATAATGTCTTCAAGGTGATATATAATAACCTGTGAATCCAATGATATGGTCGCAGACCCACTTATTGCCTTCCTAAACCCTTCCCTGTTCAATCCCAGGAACTCCTCTCGCCGCCAATATATGCATCTATGTCCTGTTTGTTACCAAAGACACCTTTCATCAGCCCCTTGGTATATTCAATATATTTCTTGGGGGACATCAAGAGGATATCATCGTCTTTTGGCACCATAACAATATAATCGCCAGGTTTGACCTTAAGTTTTTTTCTCACTCCTAAAGGAATGGTTACCTGACTTTTTTTACTTAGTTTTAGTACTTTGCACTGTTTCATATTAATAGTTTACCATTAACAAGAAGTAAAGCAATATTTAATTTGTAAAGTTAATTTAAAATAACCTTACTTAAATTAGGGCCCCCAAGCTTATATCTGCCAGTATTACTGCCTGGTTGTTGCTTAAGGGCAAAATTAATACCGAAATTGTTGCAGAACTGAGCTATAAGGCTGATCTTTTTTCTCTTATTCTCTTTACCCGGCCAAGCTAAATATACCATATATTTTTCATCCAGTATTTTTGCTGAACGGATATTAGGGCACATATAGTTAAATGTGGTTAAAAGTTAATCTCCTGTGGAATTTGCATGCAGTTAGGCCTGCTAAGACTTGTCCATCAAAATTATATGCAGACTTATTCACGAACATAATTGCCGCCACCTTATAAAGCACCGCCAGTTGCCGGGTGGGTTGCAGTGCTTTGGACACTTATGGATTGCCCATCGCTGGTCATGGTGATAGTTGACCCATCACACCAGCCTACAGAATAAGGCTTTATTATCCACGTGGAAGTACCAAAGATTACTGCAAGCCCATTGATTTGCGCCAGTTTGGACAATATTTACCCACTTTGTACTTCCCACACTTACAAAACCGGCATCAACCGCTTTTTGCCAGGCCGAAGAAAAGGATAAGAAAACACCTGTTGATCCCTGGATCTCAATTACTCTCCCGTTGGAGTGGTTCCATCTGCCGTCAAGGCTCTTGTAGGCCTCCTGCTCTTCTTCTACAAATTCGCCTTCCGTTTCGTAATAATTATCTTCAGCCGTACAGTCTTTTGAATCTTCTTCTGTAGGCTCACCTGTTTCTGTCTCGTAGTAGTCATCCTCATCATTATAGTCTGCCGAAGGCGGGTCTTCGGGCTCCTTCTTATAAACTGTTTCTGTTTGTTGCTCAGCAACTATTATATACTTTTCTTCCTCGATACCCTGCTCTTCTATAAGGCCGAGTTCGATCATTTTACTGGCATATGCCTACTGGCCCCGGTATACCAAGCCCCAATCAATATTGCTATATGTTCTGCCAGTATGAGATTGACGTCTTCTTTTCGATGCTTTGCTAACTCAAAATCATTACCGCGTATAACTGTTTCATAACGGCCTGACTCTATTCTAATCCTGTCACTTATCCGAAACAGGCGGTTTAACAGCATTTTCAGATCTTCATCTACGCTTTCGCTGAAAAAACCATGCCCCTGCGCTGCCATCGATACCCAGCCGCATGCACTGACATTATGTCCATATCTTCCAGCATCCGAACCGTTTTTATAAACACCAAAGCTTTCATCATTTCTGTCTCTAAGTACAGATCATCCCTGATATGTTTGGTTACCTTAACTGTGGTCTCACCAACTTTCTTAGGTCTCTTAACTGCCGGCAGGCTGCCCTTGCGCCAGCCGCCCTTAATTGATAAACTTTCTCCCAATTGCCCGTATGGCGGCATCCCAAGAAATGAGGTAACCATGAAAATTATTTTACTTGCCTTTCTGTTTGCCGGTTTGCTTATGGCCGGCTGTACACCAACCCCTGCCGATACCGCCGAAGAAGCCGAACCGCCGCAGGAAATTGAAGTTGAGCCAGGGGTTATGGAGGAAGCAGGGCAGGAAAAGGCAGACAGGTCCCCTGGGTATGTCTCCTGGCCAAAGGAGATACCGGCTGAATTTCCCGAGTACACCCATGGAGATATACTGGACTATCCCTTCTATCCCGACTCCTATCCCAATATAGTCCCCATTGAAAACACAAGCATTGAGGCCGTTGAAGAATACATAGATAATGCTTTGGCCAAAGGTTTTACCCTGGAATGGGAAAGGGAGAAAATGGGTGATGAGGATATGAGCTGGGCCTTAAACCTGGAAACCGAAGAGGCAGATTTTGGGATTATTCTGGCCTATTTCAATGATTTTTCAGGCAGCCCACATTACCTTTCCATTACTCTGAGCAGGTTTGAAAGATAAATCAAAAAATATTTATAACTCCCCAGACCCGATTCAGCTAAATTGCGTTTATATGGGTTTTTCAGGTCCAGGCGATTATTTTCCACAACAGCCAAGAGCTGGGGGTTATAAGGTGGGCAGTTTAACTTTTTAACAAATATTGGCAATACACTGGGGCCAACCCAGGGCCGCCTGCTTCTACAAGCTAAAAGCTTGCCCTCTTTTTTATAAACACCATTGGATGGCACTGGCGGCAAACCATGCAGCCAGCCCTAAAATTACCAATAATGTAAAATACTATTTTACATTTTGGGTACAATATTGTTAAATAGTAATTGACCATTTTGTATCTTTTATGTAATATAGAGACATGATTTTTACCAGAAAAATATTCAGGAAATTAAGGAAGTCTAAAAATACTCCAGAGGTAGTAGTGGTAACCGGCATGAGAAGAGTGGGCAAAACCACTGCCTTAACCCTTATTTTCAAAGAAATAAAATCCAAAAATAAGGTATTTCTGGATTTGACCAATCCCTTGAACCAGGAGATTTTTACAGAAAGCGACTATGAAAATATCTGGGCTAATCTAGCAGCTTTGGGAATAAATAAAAAGGAAAAAGCCTATATCTTCCTGGACGAAGTGCAGATTATGCCGGAGATAACAAACGTGGTCAAATATTTTTACGACCATCACGGAATTAAATTTTTTTTGACTGGATCAAGCAGTTTTTATTTAAAGAACCTTTTCCCGGAAAGCCTTTCGGGAAGAAAAATCCTTTACCATCTTTTACCCTTAGATTTTGAAGAATTTCTGATATTTAAAAAATTCAGTAAACCTTTTTATGATGACTTTTCGTTAAAAGACAAAAATAAAAACAAGATGTCCTATGAAAAAACCAAAAAACTATACCAGCAATACATGGAATACGGGGGATTTCCCCAGGTAGTCTTAGAGGAAAGCACTGAACGTAAAAAATTATGGCTTGAAGATATATTTAAGTCCTATTTTGAAAAAGATGTGCAGGCTTTGTCGGATTTTAGGCAAATAGGAATCTTTAGAAAACTTATATTCCTTTTGATGCAAAGAGCGGGACAAAAGATTGAAATAGGAAAGCTGTCCGCTGAACTGGGGGTCTCAAGACCAACAATATATTCCTATATCAGGTTTTTGGAAGATACTTTTTTTATAGACCTGATATCCCCTTTTTCAAAAAATGTTGACCGGGAGGTAAGCGGGGCAAAAAAAATCTACCTATGCGATAATGGTATACTGAACCATTTTGCCAGAATCAGCCACGGTAATCTTTTCGAAAATTCCGTATACCTTAACCTAAAAAAATATGGAGAAATCAACTATTACCAGAAAAGGAAAGGCGGCAAAATAGATTTCATAATAGAAGACCTTATGCTGGGTTTGGAGTGCAAGCAAACGGGAACAGACAGCGATTACAGCAGGGTGCAGAAAGTGGCCAGGATGCTAAACCTGAAGCAATCTTATATACTCACTGAAAATTTCAACAAATCCAGGGGTTTTATTCCTGCTGCGGAACTGTAGGTTTGCCAATATCGGATAAAGTGCTTTTTAGCCGAAAACCAGCATCTGCGGTATCGGCCCCCAAGCTTTTTGCCAGTTTATAACTCTTTTAAAATAACCCTCACAGCCTTATTGCCTTAAATAAGAATAAAACCTTTCCGGACTCCTTAACCTTATTCCTCACTCTTTCTTAAAACAACCGCAAAAAGAACTTAACATAGTAGATACCGCTTGAAGGCCCCTTGAGCCTCCCATTGGCATAAACAAAATATAATTGATATACACCAGAAAGCAAAAAATACCAGCAGCGCCAGATACCGCAAATACACAAAAAAGGATACAAATATCATGCTCAGGTACCGTACAGGCCCCTGCCATAATATTGGAGTGCAGACAGAAGAAGCATTACAGGGAAAACAGATTCTTTAGCACCAATTACAAATGGCTAAAAAAACTAGAAATCCTAAGGCTCCAAAAGAGGGTAAAATAACCTGCCAGGCAGAACTGAATTTTGGAGCAAAAATATTGCATCAATGAAACCGTAAATTTATGATATATTATAGCCAATAATTAAAAGAGGAGGAGAGGGCATGCTTAACTTTCTAAAAAATCATAAAAATCCATGGGCAGCTCTCCCGGCAATACTTCTGGCAGCAGCAATCCTCTTTGTTGGCTCCGGACCATTGGCTGCAGCAGAAAACACAAATGATGAACTCCTCTTTACCATACTTCATACCAATGACGAGCATTCTGCGGTAATACCCCATTCACCGGCAGTAGACTTTCACCCCCAGCAGAGCGACCCTGCCATAGGAGGCTATGCGAGGCTTGCTTCTGCGGTAAAAGATATAAGAGGCAGAAAAGAGGATGCGGGTGAGCCTGTCATGCTGGTATCTGCAGGGGATTTTATGGGAGGCTCTCCCTACTCCTGGCTGGTTCCCCAGGGCACAGCCGCCGAGCTTACCCTCATGCAGCAGATTGGCTATGATGCGGTAACCATAGGAAACCATGAGTATGACTACGGCACCGACAACCTGGCCGCCTACCTCCAGGCGGCAGGATACCCTTCCGCTCATGACAGGACCGCGGTCCTTGCTGCCAACACAGCGGTTCCTGCCGGCCATCCCCTTACAGACCTGGGCCTTTTTCAGGACACCCATCTAATAAAGCTAGAAAACGGGCTTACCGTTGGCCTGTTTGGCATTATGGGAGAGAAAGCAGAAGCAGTAACCTACAGCCATGAACCGGCTGTATTCAGCGACAGGCACCCGGCTGCAAGCAATGCGGTAGCCCATCTCCAGAAACAGGGTGCGGATATTATCGTAGCCCTTACCCATTCAGGAGTAGATGAAGACCGTGCCCTGGCAAAAGCAGTACCCGGCATCCACGTAATAATAGGAGGCCACAGCCACACCGAGCTGCATGAGCCGGTAGTCGAAAATGATACCGTCATAGTCCAGACCGGCACCCGTCTCCATTATCTTGGAGTGCTGGAGCTGGCCTATGACCGCCAGTCAAAGACCCTGCGTATACGAAACCAGGAGGCCATACAGCCCTTCCTGGTAAAACTGGATGACAGCTACCCCCTGGATCCTGAAACCAATGCAGAAATAGCAGAATACACCACAGAGCTTAACGCCCTTATTTCCTACCAGACCGATGGCAGGTTCGAAGATATTCTGGACATAGCTGCAGTCTCCAGGTTTCCCCTTCCCCACCACCCGCCCCTGCAGGAAACGCCCTTTGCCAATTTTGTCACCGACGCCATGCGCATAATAGCCTGGGAGGTGACAGGGGAAAGGGTTGATTTTGCCGTACAGGCAAACGGCTCCATCCGGGAAGGGGTTATCCCCGGAACCATGGAACACTCACAGGATAAAATCTCCTTCTATGACCTGGCCGAGCCGGTAAGCCTGGGCATCGGTGCAGACGGCAGCGCCGGATACCCCCTTGTCTCGGTTTACCTTACCGGTGAAGAGATCTACCGTATCCTTGAGGTAGCAGCAATTTTGGCAGAGCTTATGGGAGACTCCCATTTTCTACAGTTTTCAGGCCTGCGCTATGATTACAACCAGCAGAACGCCATCCTGTTTACCATACCCTTCATAGATCAGCCCCTTCCGACTGCCCTTTTGCCCGGCAGCCTGGGAGCGGTGCTCAGTGCAGAGCGCTATACCGGTAATAATTTAGGGGATGATGAACAGTACCAGCCTATAGAGCGGGGAGATCAGGAGCTTTACCACCTGGTAACCGATACCTATATTCTCTCCTTCCTGCCCATGGTAGGCCAGATGCTTCCCTCCATGGAAATAGTGCCCAAAGACAGCACCGGCAATCCTGTCCCCCAGGAACAGCTAAACGGCCTTATAATCAAAACAGACGGCAAAGAGCTAAAGGTATGGCAGGCGGTAGTAGAATATGCCGCTTCCCAGCCACCCAATGAAGAAGGTGTACCCCAGATAGATCCGTACTATTCACAGACAGCAGGGCGCATCAATCCGGTATGGTCCTTTCCCCTGATAGCCTGGCCCATACTCTTGCTATTAGCCCTCACTGCCCTGATTGTATTTCTGTTAATCCGCCGCCGCAGGGCATCCCGGAGGTAGCCAATTAATTTCCCGCCTACAGCATATTAAAAAAGTGCCGGGGTTCTACTTCCGGGCACCTGTGCAGAGCATTCAAATATTTTTTTAAGCCGCAATACCCTCGAAGCTCCACCACCAGGTAGAAGAGTCATAAATACCCTCCAGGGCAGCCTCTATATGGTCAATATACCACCGGGGCGCGCCGATAGCCCTGCAGGTTTCCAATTCCTGGATAAGGGCCAGCTCTTCATATGCTGCCACACTCATGGAACCGGCAAGGCTGCTGTTGGCTATATGGTTAAGCTCATGGGATAAGGTTGCAGCTATTATCTTTATCCGGTCATTTTCCCCAAAGCCTGAAAAAGATGCCAGGTCAACAGATATAACCCTGCTGTTAATATCCGCCATAGCTGAAGCCCGGTAACCGGAGAGGTCACCCTCCCTTATCTCAGCTACCTGGCCAAGCTGGCTGTATGCCCCGGGGTGGGCTGATTTAAGCAAGCCCAACGCCTGCATTATGCTGTCTATAAAATACCCTGAGCCGGTAACCGGACCCTCCGTGGTTCCGGGAGAATCCAAGCTGCCTCCCGCAGAACCGGGCTCAATCCCGTAAGCTTTACAAAGCTGGGCAAACTCTGCAGAGTTAATAAAACCTGCCAGCACAAAAGCCCTTCCTTTTCCATTCTGCAGCTGGCTGAGCCACCCCGAATATCCCTCCGGGTCGGGAGGGCGGTTAAAAAAAGCTCCGTACATTATATTTAAAAACTGATAGTTGGAGGTATCCCTGTCTAAAAACTCCTCGGAGAATACAAAGCGCTGGGCTACATCCGCTCCGGCAAGCCTACCGCTTTCAAGGTGGCTTACCCAGTTATCAAGCCCCGCGCTATCCGGCTGCCTGCCCAGGCAGAGGACATAAAAGCGGGTAACAAAAGCCTCCACCCCGCTGTTTTGGGCAAAACCAGGAGACGGGAAAGAGAATATTATGAGGATAAGAATAACCGCCGGTATCAGTTTAAGCCTTAGTTTTATCATAGAATAATTTTACTTTGTTTTAACATAATTATAACAGGAAATATAGGCTTTTACTAAACATTTATAATTTTGCCGAAATTAATTATCTTTCTCCAAAAAGGCAATGGAGCATCTTGGGTCCAGTCTACTCGCTAGTATTTTCCAAGCAATGATTTTTGGGTAAAGCTTAAGAAAAGCTTGAGCACATATCACTGGGTATAGTATGACTTACGGCATAGAGAAAGGCTTTATCTTAAAACCTTCTTCCTCCAGCCTCTTTATAACCTCCCCCAGGTCCTTTCCCTGCTTTTCAGACCCTTTAATTATATTGGTCTTTCTTCCCAGGGTTTTCCTAACCACTGGATTGGCAGCCCCCAGAAAGCCCATCTCTTTTAATATGCCCGCAAGCTCAGGGTACTCTTCAGTCAGCTGGTAGACAGATTTATTGAGATCAATTTCCTTCATCCAATAACCTTTTTTCACCTTTCAGGGACCTTATATGCGTGGCATCCATGGCCACCTCCAGGGTACCCAGATAGTTTTTGGCCTCATCCCTTATGGCAAAAAACTTAATATATACAAACCTTCCCTTAAAATTAATCCAGAAATCCGCATCATCCCTCCTCTTTTCCTTAAAATCCTCGAGTATCTTTTCCACAGCATCAACGCTCTGGGGAGGGTGGCAGTTGCGGACTTCCCTGCCGATAACAGACCTGGTCCTAACAAATACCCTGTTTTTGTTATCCGAAAAATACTTTACCTTATCATTACTGTCCACAAATGTAAGGTCCACCGGAAGCATGTTTAAGATATACATGAGCTCGCCCAGCTTGAGCTCCCCGGTAGGAAAAGATATCAACCCTTCTGCTTTTATCTCCGGCTCAGCAGGAACCGCCCCTTTGAGCTCTTCTATTACCTTAGAAATCTGCTTGGGCTTTTCTATAAATACATACCCCAGCTCACTGCTTTCCTTCAGTATGCCTATCCAGTCGTCATTGCTCAGCTTTTCCTGGGAGGTAGGAAGAAGGATGTTCTCTTCCTTAAATATCATCCCCTCCACCTCTTCAACCAGGGGGTTTATGTATTTTTTGACATACTCTTCCCACTGGCCTTCTCCGCTGACCTTGCCAAGCTCTGCCATAGAGCCCTTTAAAAGGCCCCTTATTTCATTGTCCTTTCCCCACATAACCTTGGAAGGGCCCATAAACCCGTAGCGTTCCAGGTAGGGGAAAAGCAGCTGCTCTTTCCTTACATAATGCAGGTCGACCTTGGCCAGCACCTTAAGGGTTTTTTCAAGTTCTGTTTTTAATTTGCCTACATCTTTTTTACCCTTGCCTGAAACCAGCCCTTTTATCTTTTCCAAAATTTTTTCAATCTCCCTGTTTTCCTGCTTGAAAAGGTTGACCGGGTGGCTGGGGGATTCTTCCCTGGATACCATTTCCTGGAGGGAAGATTCAAACAGGAGCGCATGCACATTGCAGAACTTCTTTATCTCATCAGGGGACATGCCTTCATCTATAAGGGACTGCTCAATGTCAGCTATATCCGAAGAGCTTATATTTCCCACCTCTTTCTGAAGCCTTTCCTTGGCCTCCTGTGCAGATAATCCTTCATGAAGCTGGCGGATTACCTCTTTTACAATTTTCTTTTTCTTGTCCTTGTCTTCCAAATATTCGCTCATGAGAACCCCGTAACCTTTAAAATTTTAATGTTAATTGAAATTATAAAAAAAATAGATGATATTGCAATAATAGGGAATTTAACCGGCCAGGCAAAAAAAGAGAGAAAAAACTGCTTGACTTAATGATACTGCTTTTGTATCTTATAACTACAAAGATACTATTATTGTATCATTTTGTATCAAACAGAACAAAAGGAAGGAAAAGTATGGATTCGAAAAACCGGAGTAATATCCCCTATGATGAACTGTCTGCCTACATGTACAATGTAGCCAAGAAAGACGGCATGGATACCATTTACGAGAGGTTTGCAAAACAGCAGCCGCAGTGCTCTTTCGGTACCATGGGCATATGCTGCACCCTGTGCACCGACGGGCCCTGCCAGATAACCAGAAAGGCAGGCAGGGGCGTCTGCGGGGCAACCGCTGATTTGATTGTCACCAGGAACCTGCTGGCCAAATGCGTCCAGGGCACTGTTGCCAATGTCTACCATGCAAGGAATGTGGCCAAGACACTGGAAGCGGTAGGCCAGGGGAAGGCTGACTACCAGATTAAGGAGCCTGAAAAGCTTAAGGCCCTGGCCGAAAAATTCGGGATAAAGGACAAAGATATAAACAAGGTGGCCAGGGACTTCGGCCAATTCTATATTAACCAGATTAACAGCAATGATTACACCCCGCTGGAGCTGGTAAAGGTCCTTGCCCCTCCCAAAAGGCTGAAATGCTGGCAGGATCTGGGCATTGTACCCGGAGGGCCCAACTCCGAAGCGGCAACCGCCCTGTCCAAATCGATGACCAATGTAAACAATGATGTCACCGACCTCCTGCTGCACTGCCTCAGGCTGGGAATAGCCAACGAATATGCCGGGCTTTTCGGCATCACCACCATGCAGGAGATACTTACCGGCACGGCAAAACCGGTCGAAGGAGAAGTGAACATAGGCATACTGGACGCTGACGCGGTAAATATAATCATGCACGGCCACCAGCCGCTTCTGGCCATAAAGGTTCTAGAGATTGCCAGGGACAAAAAGTGGCAGCAAAAAGCCAAACAGGCGGGGGCAAAAAACGGGCTCAAGATATATGGATCCCTCTGCGAAGGGCAGCAGATGTTTAATATAACCAGCGAATACAAGGATATCTTCTACGGCCAGATAGGAAACTGGATACAGCAGGAACTGATCCTGGCCACCGGTGCGGTAGATGTGCTTGCTTTTGACTATAACTGCGTTATGCCCACCATATCCGAAGAATTTGCGCCCAAATACAATACCAAGCTCATCTCTACAGATAAGGTTATAAGGCAGGCAGGAGTGGAAAGGCTGGAGTTCGAGCCGGACAGGGCAGCAGAGATTGCAGAAAAGATAATTGCAAAGGCTATTGAATCCTTCGGCAACAGAGGAGAGGTCAATGTACCCCAAGTAAAGCATAGTGCGGTTGCCGGCTTTACCACAGAAAGTGTTGTAGATGCCCTGGGAGGCTCGGTAAAACCCCTGGCAGATGCAATTGCATCCGGATCAGCCAAGGGGGTAGCAGCCATAGTAGGCTGTACCACCGTAAGAGAGTTCCAATCCGGAAGACATATAGTGGGCCTGGCCCAGGAACTTATTAAAAAAGACATCCTGGTCATAGGAGCAGGATGCTGCTCAAGCGCCATGCAGAATGCAGACCTTATGTCTGCCCAGGCCGGGGACAAGGCAGGAAAAAACCTTTCCGGCCTCTGTTCTTCACTGGGTGTGCCCCCCTGCCTCTCATACGGGAGCTGCACCGATATAGGGAAAATTATACAGACATCGGTAGCCATTGCTGATTACCTGGATGTGGATGTTCCTGACCTGCCGGTCTGTGCTTCGGCTCCAGAATACATGGAGCAGAAGGCAGTAGCAGATGCATTTACAGCTGTGGCCTTCGGGCTGGCCCTGCACCTTTCCCCTGCCCCGCCGGTTCTGGGAAGCCCCACGGTAACCAGGATACTCACAGAGGACGTGGAAAAGCTTACAGGAGGCAGGGTCTTTGTTGACATGGATCCGGTCAAATCCGCTGAAAAGATAGAAGCACATATAAATAAGAAAAGACAAAACCTGGGTTTGAAAGTATAAAGGTGGGAGGAATAATGAAAAAATTAAAAATACATCTAGAAAGGTGCTCGGGCTGCAAGAGGTGTGAGCTGGAATGCATGGCCGAGCATTCAGATTCAAAAAACTATGCGCAGGCAACCATCTCCGGCCCGGAACCAAAGACAAGGATCTTCGTTGAATCCGAATCACAGCGCCCGGTGCCCCTGGTATGCAGGCACTGCCAGGAGCCGTTATGCGTCAGCGCCTGCATGGCCGGATGCATGCAGAAGGATCCCGATACCGGAGTGGTATCCAATATGGGCCATGAACAGAAATGTGTAGGCTGCTGGATGTGCATAATGGCCTGCCCTTACGGGGTAATAAACCCTTCACTTGATACCGCCCAGGTTAAGGGTAATACCTTTGCCCAGGCGCTAAAATGCGACTTCTGCCCCCAGAGAGATAACCCGGCCTGCGTGGAAGGCTGCCCCAATGAAGCTATAGAGGTATCGGACATTAAAGAAAATTCTTAAAATAAAGGAGCCAAGATGAGGTATGTAATAATAGGTTCAAGCGCGGCAGGAATACAGGCTGCCGAAGAATTGAGAAAGCTTGAAGGAGACAGCCGGATTAAAGTTATTTCCAAAGAAGGGGATTACCCCTATTCAAGGTGCCTTATATCCCGGATGGTAGACGGAAGGCTGGCCCAGAAGAACCTGTATTTTAAGACAGGCCACTTCTTCAAGGATAAAAATATAGAGTCATCCCTAGGAAAGGAAATTGTTTCCATAGACCGAAAGCAGAAAATAGTCACCGACAGAAACGGCAAAGATACTCCCTACGACAAGCTTCTTTTAGCTACCGGCTCCAGCCCCTGGCTGCCGGATATAGAAGGGCTTGACCTGGAAGGGGTCTATACTTTCCACACGCTTAAAGATGCAAGAGATATTTCCTTTCACCTGGGCACTGCCAAAAAAGCGGTGATCCTGGGGGCAGGGTTTATAGGGCTGGAAGCAGCGTATGCCCTTACCCGAAAAGGAGTGGAGGTTACGGTTGTGGAAAAGACCTCCCAGGTCCTGCCCAAACAG
Source organism: Actinomycetota bacterium (assembly GCA_051744345.1). Lineage (GTDB taxonomy): Bacteria > Actinomycetota > Humimicrobiia > Humimicrobiales > Humimicrobiaceae > Halolacustris. Next base: position 1,191 of record JBNJCW010000021.1, on the reverse strand, counting down.
GCAGATGCTACCGCAGCAACGATAATACAAAAGGACCTGGAGGATTTGGGAGTAAACATAATATTTGATGAAAGCGTATCCTCCATTGACGGCCGGCAGCAGGTAACCGGCGTCTCCCTTATGGATAAGTCCCATATCCAGTGCGATATGGTGATAATTGCCACCGGGGTGCTTCCCAATACAGGGATAGCCCAGAAAGCAGGGCTGGAAACGGACAAGGGCCTCATTGTGGATGAATATTTCAGGACCTCGGATCCTGACATACACGGCGCAGGGGATGTTATAGAGATAAGCGATATATCTACAGGGAAAAGGGATGTCTCTGCTACCTGGTTTAATGCGGTACTGCACGGAAAATTTGCAGGCTATAATATGGCCGACTACAAGAGAAGGTATACGGGAGCGGTGGGCATTCAGAATGCGGTACAGTTCCACCAGATACCGGTTATATCCTATGGAAAGACCCTCCTGGAAACAGAAGAGGAACAAAAAGAATATGAGGTGCTAAGCATCCATAAGGGGAAGGTGTATAAAAAACTGGTGCTCAAAGGCAACAGGATATGCGGAATGAATTTTGTCACCGATATCCTGAAAAGCGGTTTTTATGCTGCCCTGATACGCCACCGGGTAGACATCGGTAAATACAAAGACAAGCTGCTTGATGATGACTTCAGCTATGCTTACTTCAAAGATTACAATTTTGGAGAATACAGCCCTTACTTTAAAGTCCCCCAGTGCTGGGAATCTTCCGACTGGTGGACCCACAGGCTGGAGTGCCAGCAGGTATAGCAGAGACCAGATGTTTAAATTAAGGGGATAAATACCAATTTTATCCCCTTAAGTTATTCTTTTTCTTATACTGAAAAAAATTCTTTAAAAAATTCGGGTTCCCCCCTATCAAATTACCCCTTATGCTGTTATTATATTATCCAGATAGTTCAAACCTTAAATTAGACTACCATGCCATTGATGCCTGATATAAAAAACGTAGAAGTAAATTCCGAAACAACCATGCTTGTATACTTCAGTAATGGCATTATAAAGATATTTGACTTAAAGCCCTTTCTTCCAGATATAAGCAATACTCCCACAGACATAAAGCTAAGCCCCCAGGGGGCAACCTTAAATGATAATGTAAACATCAGTGAGTACGATCTGTGGGCAAGAAGTAAATTTTACGGATGGGACAGA
>JBNJCW010000020.1:0-28236 GCA_051744345.1 Actinomycetota bacterium | reverse complement strand
ATAAAAATATGAATAATAAATACGATGTAATAATTTCAGGAGCCTGCCCTTCTGGAAACTTACTGGGTTATTTATTATCCTCCCAAGGTATTGAGGCTCTGGTTTTGGAAAAAGAAAGGTTCCCCCGTTTTAAGGTATGTGCCGGGGGGCTGCAGTACCGCGCAGCGGCACTTATCCCTTTTGAAATCGTAGAAGTCATTGAAAAGGAGATAAGGGAGGCCCATACCCCGCTTTCCGGTTACCGCCTGCTTGCTGTGGGGGATGCGGCAGGGCTGGGTGATGCCTTTACCGGGGAAGGCCTTTATAATGGCTTGTTTAGTTCCATTATGGCAAGCGAGAGCATAATTGCTTCCCTGTCAAAGAATAATTTTAGCTTTGAGGATTACCGTGAAAAAATTGCAGATAATATCTATGAGGATATAAGGATATCCAGGGCTTTTTCCAGGCTTTTTTCCAATTTCCACTGGTAATGTATAATATATTGAAAAAAAATGATAAGATATTTGAGTTATGCTGCAAATTCCTCCGGGGAGAAAGAAGTTATCGCAGTTTGGTTAAAAAACTGAAATTTCTAAACTATTAACGGCTCTTTTTAACAGGCTGAAAGGAATGATATTATGGCTAATGATAAAAAGGAAACGATAATAATACAGATTTCAGATCTGCATGTGGGGGAAACGCAATTTGTGCCCAGCCTTTTAACCAGGGCTATTGATGAGATTAATGAGATTGATCCGGATATGGTAATCATCACCGGAGATCTAACCGGCAATGGGTTCAAGCGGGAGTACGATACCGCAAAAAATTATCTTTCACCGATAAAATGCCAAAATGTTTTAGTCCAGCCGGGCAACCATGATTCCAGGAATGTGGGGTACATGCATTTTGAAGATATTTACGGTGAAAGGTACCTTACTTTCAGGGACAGGGAAGTTACGGTTGTTGCTGCTGATTCAAGTGAGCCTGACCTTGATAATGGGCAGATAGGCAGGGAATATTATAAGTTTATAAGGAATGAATTCAATAAATGCGATCAGGAAGAATATAAAATATTTGCCATGCACCACCACCTGATACCTATACCCAAAACAGGCAGGGAGAGAAATATTGTAACCGATGCCGGTGATGTGCTGGAAGTTCTGGCAGAGTGTAAGGTTGATCTGGTGCTTTGCGGACACAAGCACGTACCATATATCTGGAGTGTGGAAGATATGTATATCCTGACTGCAGGTACTGTCTCATGCCTCAGGCTTAGGGGCAAAATTGAACCCAGCTATAATGTTATACACATCAGGGAAAATGAAATTGATATATACAGGAGGTTTCCTTTTGACAAGGTGGAGAAGGTCCTGGGACTGAAGAGAAAAACAGATAAGAAAAAAATAAATGATAGATTTGTTAAAGAGAAAAAAGAATACGGGTAAGAGGCTGGTAGCCCTTATTGACGGTGAGCATTACCCTGATGTTACCCATGATGCCATAAAAAAGCTCAGGCATGTTTACAGGGGAGAGGTTGTAGGAATTATATTTCTGGGGGGAACCGAAAAACTGGCAATGGATGATCCTGAGCAGTATTTCGGTGAGGAGCTGTTTGTAATAGGAGACTTTGAACGGGATTTCGTGCAGGCGTTAAGGCATTTCAATCCTGATCTGGCTTATGATCTTAGCGATGAGCCTGTGGTAAATTACCGGATAAGGATGAAAATTGCATCATACTGCCTGGCTCACGGCTGCAGCTATATGGGCCCGGATTTCTTGTTTGAATACAGCCAGAAAACCCTGAAGATTAAAAGGCCCAGCATTTCCATAATAGGAACTGGTAAAAGGATAGGAAAGACTGCGATAAGCTCTTATATGTCCACCCTGCTTGTAAAAAACGGTATCGATGTATGTGTTATGGCAATGGGCAGGGGCGGGCCGGAAAAACCCCAGGTGATAAAGGGACATGATGTGGATATTACTCCTGAGTTTTTATTGAACTTAAGCAGAGAAGGCCTGCACGCGAGCTCTGATTACATAGAAGACGCATTGATGAGCAGGATAACAACAGTGGGGTGCAGAAGGTGCGGCGGAGGTTTTGGAGGAAAGATTTTTTTTACCAATATTAAAGAAGGAATAAAAGAGGTGGAGAAGATAGGCCCGGATGTGGCATTAATTGAGGGGAGCGGGGCATCCATCCCGGATATAAATACCGGGGCAACCGTATGTGTGGTTGGGGCTTGCCAGGATTGGGAGAACATTATAGGGTACCTTGGCCTGTACAGGATTATGGTTGCGGATATTGTTATTATCAGCATGTGCGAGGAACCTCTTGCCAATAAGCAGAAGACTGATTTTATAAAGGAGCAGGTAAGCAGGCTGAACCCGGATGCAGCTGTATTTTGTTCGGTTTTCAGGCCCCATCCCCTTCAAGATATAAAGAAAAAGAAGGTTTTTGTGGCAATGACAGCAAATCATGGGATTGAAAAGGGGATTAAAAGCTATATTGAGAAAAATTATGATTGTTCTGTTGCCTATATTTCTTTCAGCCTTTCCAACAGAAAACTCCTGCGGAAGGATCTGGAAAGTGCACAGGGCTTTGATACCATACTTACGGAACTGAAAGCTGCCTCGGTTGATGTACTTACAGATTATGCTTTTAATTATAATAAAGGAATTGTATATATGAACAATATTCCCATCATCAGCGGAGGAAGCCAGGATTTTGAAAAGGAATTATTAAATATGTATGAAAGGATTAAGGGTTAAGATGGACAACACTCTGGAACCCGGCTTGATTGTAATATCAGACAAGAAGAGCGGATTGCCTTTCTCTAAAGGGATACTTGCTTCATCCATCGCGGTTACCGGCCTGGATTTAGTAAATTCGCACCGCATAGCGCTGGATATACAGGAGTATCTTTTAAAAAACAGGATGAAATCAATTTCTCTGGATGAGCTGCGGTCCTTAGCTTTCAGGTTTATAAAGGAAGAGGTAGGGTTGGAATTTGCTGAAAAATACATGTTATGGCAGTCGGTAGGCAAGCTGAAAAAACCTACCATAATCCTGATTGGCGGAGCTACCGGGGTGGGAAAATCCACCATAGCCACACTTATTGCCAGCAGGCTTAACATAACCAGGGTAGCTTCCACTGATGCTATCAGGGAGGTAATGAGGGCTTCGGTATCAGAGAAACTGATAAGGCCGCTCAGGGGTTCTTCCTATAATGCCTATAAAAATCTCACCCTTCCCCCGTCAGGTGTGGAACCGGTTATACTGGGGTTCAGGGAGCAGGTGATGGCGGTGGCTGTTGGAGTTGAAGCTATCATAAAAAGAAGCATAGAGGAAAAGGCAGATATTGTCATTGAAGGGGCACATGTTGTACCCGGCTATCTGGATATTGAAGAGCTTTCCTCCAAAGCCATGGTGCTGGAAATTGTAATCTCTGTCCCTGATAAGGAGATACACAAGGAGCACTTTACCAAAAGGACTTTTGAAACCCAGGGATCCAGGCCTATGCAGAAATATATAAAGCATCTGGATAAAATACAGAAGATACAGTCCTATATTGAAGAGCTGGCAGAAGATAAAGGGATAAAGATTATAAATAACTACGACCTTGACAGCACGGTTGCAGAAGTTATGGAGGTAATTTTTTCAAGGGTAAAACAGGAATTCAGCAAAATCAGAGCAGGCTGATTACCTTACCTCAAAGTTTTTTACCATTCTTTGCCTGTTATTAAGTATTGCTTCCACCCTGTAGGTTCCTTCAGGAATGGCTTCGTTTCTTTTGGCCATGGTTATGGTTATAAACCCCGAACCTTGCCTCTCGGGATAAACGGTGTCCTGCTGTACTATGGTATACCTTTCGTTTTCATATTTTTCCCAGGTAATATTTATTATATGCTCAACATCCAGGTATTTTACCTCAATTATAAGGTATATGTTTTCTGTATTGCCGCTAAAGGTGGATTTTCCAAGTTCGGCTAATTGTTCACTGGAAAGGATTTCTTCTTCTGAGAGGTAGATGCTTTCAATTGCCGGCTCCCTGTAGACAGTGGTAAGGGAGACAGCAATAAATATTAAAGTACATACTATGATAATTATGATGCTTTTTTTGTTCATAGCTAAAATGAGAAAGGTTTAATGGTTATTATAATGGTTATCGATTTCTTTTTCTATTTTATTTGACTTAATATTTTTTATGGTATATATTTTCATAATAATTTTTAAGGAGGGAATAATGCCCATTTACAGTTATAGATGCAGCAATTGCGGAAAAGTTTTTGATAAGCTTCAAAAACCCGGCATGAATGGTAAAGCAAAGTGTGATACCTGCAGTGGCGAGGCTTTGAGGTTATTCTCACCTGTCGGTATCATATTTAAGGGCAGCGGTTTCTACAAGACTGATTACGGCTCAAAATCTAAATCTTCTTCAGGCAGCAGCACAAATACCAAGACCCAGGATAAGAAAAAGGAAACCAAGGCAGAGACCAAGGATTCCAAGAAAACTGAGGCTAAAACCAGTAAGACTTCATAGATTGGCTTTGTAAATTTCCTGAAATGTATTTATAATTATATCAAATGATTTTACTAGTTATCCTTTCAGCAATATTTATATGGGTAAATGCATCCAGCTTGCGGTTTATTATAGCTGCCGGCCATAATAAGACCATTATTGAGGATGCTGAAAAACTGGAAACCGCTTTGCCCCGGCAGGAAAAAAATTTTTCTTACAGCTCAGGGCCGGTACTATTTTCACTGGGGCTGATAATTTTCTTGAACCTGGTACAGATAGGCTATTTTGTAATCTGTGCATACATGTTTAATAATATGTTCGTAACCATAGGGAGTTCGGTGCTGGTAGGCTATACCATATATTCAATTATACAGTTTTTACCCAGGGTAAAGGACTTTTTTAAAAAACCCATAGAATACCTGAAATCAAAAACCCAGGGGTTTGAAAAGGGTATTAATTTGGTAATGACTTCCGTAGAAATTGTTTTCTGTTCATATATACTGGTAAAAATACTAATAAAATACAGGATATTTGGCTAAATGGCAGAGCAGGGAAAAAATAAGAGGCTTCCGGCTATCATAGGTATAGTTGCGGGGGCGGCAATAATAGTATTGCTGGCTGTATTTCTGCCCCAGGTGTTTAACCTGGGGGTAACAGATACAGGCACCTGGGAAGTAGAGAAACCTGATACTGCGGATAAGGGAGATGAGGGAGCCATGGCTGAGGAATTAGAACAGATCCTGGGTAATGATCGGTTTATGGATACATTATCCTGTTTCTATTATCCCGGCTCTAAGGTTAAATCTTACAGGCAAATCGAGGATGAAGGGGATTTTTTCTACATACTTCTGGAGACGGAACAGAATTTTAACCAGGTGGAAGAGTTTTATGGGGATAAGAGGGTACAATCTATCTGGAGCAAGTCCGAGCTTTATGAAAGGAGTTTTCTGGATTTTGAGCAACAGTTTCTGGAAGAGGAAAATACGGCTCCTACTTCTAAGCATACCTACCACAGTACAGACAAAGACAAGGTTGTAAATGTTCTGGTAAACAGTATAGATGACCAGGCTACTGAAGTGATGGTTATATACTGGGAACATTGATGGTCCCATGGGAAAAGGACTTAAAAAGCCAAAAATCTATACCGTAAGCGAAATAAATTCCAGCATTAAAAAAACCCTTGAATCATCATTTGCCAGCGTATGGGTGGAAGGTGAGGTAAGCAATTATTATTTCCACAACAGGCGGCATATGTATTTTGACCTCAAGGATGAATACTCCAAAATTAAAGTGGCCATGTTTTACCAGAACAATAAAGAACTTATGTTTGAGATAAGTGATGGCCTGCACATCCTGGTAAATGGTTATGTTTCCCTATATGAAAAAAAGGGAGAGTACCAGATAATAGCTACAGATATAAAACCGGTAGGCAAAGGTTCCCTCATACTTGTATTTGAGCAGTTAAAGGAGAAACTTGAAAAAAAGGGGTATTTTAAAAAAGAAGTTAAAAAAGCTCTTCCTGTTCTTCCCAGAAAAATTGGACTGGCCACCTCTACCGGCGGAGCGGTAATCAGGGATATTATCTCTGTACTGAACAGAAGGTCAGATAATTATAACCTGGTGGTAAGAAATGTAAATGTTGGAGGCCCTACTTCAGGGGATGAGGTATGCCAGGCCATAGATGACCTGGTTAGCTATGGGGTGGATGTGATAATCTTAGCCAGGGGAGGGGGCTCCCTGGAGGATTTATGGGGTTTTAATACAGAGATTTTGGCGGATAAAATCTACAGCTGTACTGTACCCATAATTTCTGCAGTAGGGCATGAAACCGATTTTACCATATCTGATTTTGCAGCTGATATTAGGGCAGCAACTCCTTCAGTGGGAGCTGAACTGGTTACCTTGAATAAGATCCAGGCCGTAGAGGATATATGCAGCTATAATCTCAAGTTAAAAAAGCTTGCATCTTCCAGGATAAGGTTCTACAGGAGGGAGCTGGACTACCTTATCCACAGAAAAGTATTTGAACAGCCCCAGTCTATTATTTCCCAGTACTGGCAGACGGTTGACGACCTGAGCATGAAAATCAGAAATAACGGGGCAAATATTTTACGCTCAAAAAAAGAAAAACTGCTAAATACGGTTAATCTGCTCAAAAAGGGAGACCTTTTAAGAAGGGTAGGAAACCGCCGCTTGAAATTGGACAGCATTAGCTCTGAGCTTCTTCATTACATTAAGAAAATTCTGGATTCAAAAAAAAACATGGCAGAAATCCTTGTCCGGGGATTGCAGGCCAGCAGCCCGGCTGCTATACTTGGCAGGGGTTTTGGTATAGTATATAAAGAGAAAGAAGACATTTTGATTAGAAGCATAGATGATGTAAGCAGGGGGGAAAGCATAAGGGTCTTAATCAAAGACGGTATCCTTATGTCCCGGGTCATTGATAAATTGAGTAAAAACTGGGGTAAAGAAAATGAATGATAAGAGTTTGGAAAAAATGGAATTCGAGCAGGCGTTAAACAGCCTTGAACAGGTAGTAAAGGAATTAGAAGATGAAAATATATCGCTGGAACAGGCAATGGAAAAATTTGAGCAGGGTATAAAGTTTTCATCTTATTGCTTAAAAAAGCTGAACGAAGCAGAGAAAAAGATAGAAGAATTGACCAAATCAGAAGACGGCAAGCTCATTTCTCGTGAACTTGAAATAGAAGAAGGTTAGCTTATCCTCAAACATACTCAGAAGCATTAACACTTTAACTAAAATTTTTTTTAAAAAAAAATAAAAAAAAATAAAAATAGTGGACAAATATGTAATAATATGTTACCTTAATGGTGTGATGTGGGGGAAAGTGGAGGAAAAATACATAAAAAAAGCTTTCACCTGGGTTAAAAAGGTAGGTCCAGGACATGTTTTTAGGAGAATATCATAGGGCACTAGATAAAAAAGGAAGGCTGTTTATTCCTTCAAAATTCAGGGAAGACCTTATAAAAGGCATTGTTATATCAAAAGGTTTTGATGAGAGATGCCTTTTTTTGTTTTCCAGGGAAGGATGGCTGAAGTTGCAGGAAAAAATCATGTCTCTGCCGGTTACAAAGAAGAACACTCAAAGATTTGCCAGGTGGTTTTTCTCTTCTGCCAGTGAAGAAACGATGGATCAACAGGGAAGAGTAAAAATACCCCAGAACCTGATACAGTATTCTGCACTGAAAAAAGATATAGTCCTGGTAGGTGTTTCTGACAGGGCGGAGATCTGGTCAAAGGAAACATGGGAGAATTATTACAAACAGGCAGACGGGCAGTTTATGGGACAGGATACCACTCTGGAAGAATTAGGTTTTTAAGGGCATGATAGATGACTATCATAAGCCAGTTTTTTTAAGGGAGGTTTTAAGTTATTTAGATTTAAAACAAGGCGATATCATTTTCGACGGTACACTTGGCGGTGCTGGCCATACTATAGCAATAATTAAAGACATTGCCCCCACAGGCATGATAATTGGAGCAGACCTTTGTAGCAAGGCTTTAAGCACCGCCACCAGCAAATTAAAAAATTATAAGGATAATGTATTTCTGGTAAAGGATAACTTTTCAAATATAAAAAATATTTTAAGAAACCTTGGTATCGAGGCAGTAGATGGAATTTTGCTTGATCTGGGGTTATCGTCTTTTCAGATTGATAGGTCAAAAAAAGGTTTCAGTTATATAAGGGATGAGAAACTGGATATGAGGTTCGGAGATGAAGGGATAAGCGCCTATGAGGTAGTAAATGATTACAGTGAAGAAAAACTTAAGGGCATTTTTTATAAATATGGGCAAGAGAAGTGGTCCAAAGCGATTGCTGCCAATATCGTCAAAGAAAGGAAGAAAAGCAGGATAGAGACAACCTCGAGGTTGGCTGAAATTGTAAGAGATTCAGTACCCCGGGGGTATAGGCATAAAAGGGGCCACCCGGCAAAAAGAGTTTTTCAGGCAATAAGGATAGAGGTAAACAGTGAGCTGGAGAATCTGGAGAAAGGCATTGAAGATGGTTTTGAGGTTATGAAAAAAGGGGCAAGGATGGTTGTAATATCATATCACTCCCTGGAGGACAGGATAGTAAAAGATAAATTTTTAAACTTTTCCGGCAGGTGTACATGCCCCCCCGATCTTCCTGTCTGCAGGTGCGGGGCAGAAAAGAGAGGAAAGATTTTAACCAGGAGGGTTCTCAGGCCTGAGGAAGAAGAAATAATAGAAAACCCCCGGGCCAAAAGTGCAAAATTAAGGGCAATAGAAAAGTTGTAAGCATATGGGTGCAAGGTTAGCAAAAAAAGAAAGTAATTACAGCAGAAAGGCATACCCGCTGCTGTACCTGGTTGACAGGGAAAAGCAGCGGGAAGAGAAAATAGTTTATTCCAATAGCGGACTATTTTATATAATTGTTGTTGCTGTACTGCTGGTCTGCCTGGGAGCATTGTTTAATGTAGGTTTAAAAATACAGACCATTAACTACCAGAGAGACATATTGCAGCTTAATGAGATTATATCGGTTGAGCAGGAAAGGCAGGACAGGATTTCACTTAAGATATCGGAGCTCAGGTCACCTTCCAGGATAATTGATACCGCGCAGGATGAATTGGGAATGGAGATATCACCGGAGATTAAAACTGTTGAAGTGGCTCAGGGCAGCATAAATAATAATGAAAAAATACAGGAATATTTGGCAAGAGGGCCTTCTGAAGCGACCAGGAGTTATAATAATCTGCTGGGTACCGTTTACTATATACAAGACCTTGTAATGGTAGTATCCGAGAGTGTTTTAACATTTTTTATACCCTGATATAAGATGTGAAAAACAGAAAAATGATAAGGCGCAAACATGATAGGATGGACAGGAAAAGGATATATTTCCTGTTTTTTTTGTTTTTTATGGCTTTTTTTGTTATATCCTACCAACTGGTAAACATACAGTTCATAGATGCATCCAAATACAGGATATATGCTGACTATCAGCATACCGGTGAATCAATACTGGCTGCAAAGAGAGGTAAGATCTTAGACAGGAATGGAATCGAGCTTGCAGTAAGCCTAATCGAAAGGACGGTGTATGCCAACCCCAAACAGGTGGTGGATGCTTCAGGCGAGGCAGTTATTCTGGCAAATATACTGAATATGGATGCAAAAGATATAGAAGAGAAGCTGTCTGACAAAGACCTTGGATTTGTATATATAAAAAGGAAGGTGGAGACAGAGGTTGCAGAAGAGATACGGGAGATGAACCTGCCCGGAATACATGTTAAAAATGAAAGCAAGAGATTTTACCCCCAGAACAGCCTTGCCTCTTCCATAATCGGATTTACCGGTATTGACAATAATGGGCTGTCAGGAATAGAGCTGCAGTATGAAAAAAACTTAAGGGGTGTGGATGGTAAATTTATAACCGGAAAAGATGTTTTTGGGAATATAATTCCTGGAAGCAAACAAACCCATATAGAACCCATCAATGGAGCAGATGTTGTGCTTACCATTGACTCCCAGATACAGTACCTGGCTGAAAAGGAATTAGCCAAAACTGTAGAGGAATTTGATGCTCAGGGGGGGATTGCAGTAATAATGGATCCCAAAAATGGGGAAGTTCTGGCTATGGCCGATTATCCCGGATTTGATTTAAATGAATATGAAGACTATGATTCGGAGTTATACAAGCTGGGGGCCACCTCTTTTACTTATGAGCCGGGCTCTACTTTTAAGATAGTTAATATAGCTTCGGCTCTGGATAACCAGCGTGTAGGCAGTGAACAGGTTTTTCACCTGCCCCCCCAGATACTGGTGGGAGACAGGATTATAAAGGAAATCTTTAGAACCTACAATACAGATTTATCTACTAAGGAAATTATAAAGCAATCTAGCAATGTGGGGGCGGTAACCATTGCCCTGTCTATGGGGAAAAAACTTTTCTGGGAGAGCATCATGGAGTTTGGTTTTGCAGAAAAAACAGGGATTGATTTCCCTGGAGAAGAATCAGGCTACCTTTATAATTACAATACCTGGCCTGAGTCAACTATCGGAGCCATGGCAATAGGGCAGAGCATCACTGTTACCCCCCTGCAGCTTTTAAGGGCGGCAAGTGCTATAGCTAACGGGGGTTATCTTGTTACTCCCAGCCTGGCAAAGGAGATCAGGTTAAATGAGGATATAACCGAAACAGATAATGAGGTTAACCGGAAAAGGATATTGGAGGAACTAACATGCAGCGAGGTTAAGGATATGATGCTGGCAGTGGTTGAGGAAGGGACAGGCCGGATGGCCAGCGTTGAAGGGGTGAAGGTATGCGGCAAGACAGGCACTGCGGAAAAAGCAAATGAAAACAGTCCCGGATATGATGAGGGCAGGGTAATAACTTCTTTCATCGGTTTTGCCCCTTATGAGGATCCCAGGGTAGCGATATTGATTGTTATTGATGAGCCTAGGGGCGGAGATAATGAAATATGGGGAGGTACTGTTGCCGCTCCCCTTTTCGGCAAGCTGATGCAGTTTTCACTTCAAAAGCTTGCCATGATGGATTGATGTTTTGATTTTTATTGTAAACCAAACTATTATAAGCTAAGGTAGAACATGAAGCTCAAACATTTATTAAAGGGCCTAGAATACAGGGTGCTGGACGGAAATTTAGAACTGGATATAACCGATATTTCCATAAATTCAAAGCAGGTAACCAGAGATAATCTCTTTATAGCCATTCAGGGTTTTAAAACCGACGGTCACAGGTTTGCGGCTGAGGCTGTAGAGAGAGAGGCTGCTGCAGTAGTCCTGCAGAAAGAAGTAGCCCTTCCTGCCCAAGTAACCCGCATACTGGTAGAGGATACCAGGAAGAGTTTGGCAGTAATATCCGGAAATTTCTTCAGGCATCCCAGCAAAGACTTAAACATCATAGGGGTAACCGGTACCAACGGTAAAACCACCACATGTTTTTTAATTGATTCGATACTGAGGGAAGCCGGTATACCTGCCTCCCTTGTAACCACGGTTAAATCTTACATGGGCGATAAAAAGGTTAACTTTGACCGGACTACTCCGGATTCCCTACAACTTAACCGCTTCTTCCGCCAAAGCCTTGATCTGGGGATCAGTACTGTCTGCATGGAGGTATCCTCACATTCTGTGGACCTGGGGAGGGTGGATTACCTGGATTTTGAAGGGTTTGTGTTTACCAACCTTTCACAGGACCATCTGGATTACCACCGGGATATGGAGAGTTATTTCGGGGCTAAAAGAAGGCTTTTTGTTAAGGAAAACAGGAAAATTTATGGAGGCAGTTTCGCAGTTGTAAATACCGATGATGCTTATGGGAGGATTATACTTAACTCTACTGATTTAAAAACAACCTGCTATTCAATCGAAAACAGGCAGGCTGACCTGTGGGCAGAAAATATAAGGAACAGCATAGAGGGAATAGAATTTGAGCTGCATCTTGGCAGCGGAAAGACCATGGCCTTAAAATCTGCTCTTTGCGGACGGTTTAATGTCTACAATATCCTGGGTGCCGCAGGGACTGCCTTAAACCTGGGTATTGCTGATTCCTACATAGGGAAGGGAATACGGTCACTTAAGGGGGTGCCCGGCAGGTTTGAAAAAATAACTGATGAGAGGTTTAGCGTAATTGTTGATTATGCACATACCCCTGATGGGCTGGAAAATGTGCTGAATACTGCAAAAGACCTTTTACCGGATGGAGGTAAGCTGATTACTGTTTTTGGTTGTGGAGGAGACAGGGATGTCCAGAAAAGGGACATGATGGGCAAAATTTCAAGCAAATATTCATCTTTTAGCATTATAACTTCCGATAATCCCCGTTCCGAGGAGCCCATGGCTATTATTGATATGATTGCCGGGGGTTTTAAGGATGAAAGCGAGTATATAAAAATCGTTGACAGGAGAAAGGCTATCAGCAGGGCCCTTTCCATGGCCGGCCGGAAGGACATCATCCTGATAGCAGGCAAAGGTCATGAGGATTATCAGGAATTTAAGGATTACCGTATCCATTTTAGTGATCAGGAAATTGTAAGGGATATTTTAGATAACTATGGAAGAAGTTAAGGTAAAAGACATACAGAGCTGGACAGGGGCCAAAATAATAGATGGAGGCAAGGATTGTTTTATTGATTCTATATCCACAGATAGCCGTACCCTTGAGAGAGGGCAATTTTTTATACCCCTGAAAGGTGAAAACTTCGACGGCCATGATTATATAGGAGAGGCAATATACAGAGGCGCCTGCGGGTTTGTGTATGAGCAGGGCTGTGAAGGCAGGTTCAACCGTTCCAGGTTAAGCTCCGGCCATATTGTGCTAAGGAGCAGGAGTAACCATGATTTTATATATGATCTTGCTTACCATTATATCAGGAGGGTTAAGCCGACGGTAATCGGCATAACCGGAAGCGTGGGCAAAACCACCACCAAGGATATGCTGGTATCCATACTTGGCAGAAAGCACAGGGTATGTTTTACCCCCAGAAACTATAATAATGAGATAGGGGTGCCCAAGGCGGTCCTGGAGATGGATAAAGATGCAGAATTTTTTGTGGCGGAACTGGCCATGAGGAAAAAGGGCCAGATAAGGAAACTGGCAGAAATGGTTGATGTGGATATGGCTGTTATTACCGCAGTTGGCGAGTCACACCTCGAATTTTTCGAAAATATCCAGCAGATAGCTCTGGCCAAGGCTGAAATTGCCCATGGTTTAGGCCGGAAGGGCGGTATTCTTTTTTTAAACCATGACAATCAATGGACCAGCCTTATAAAAGAAAAGGCAGGGTGCAGGATTTTAGAATTCGGAAAAGATAATAACCTGGATTATAATTTTATGCACGAAAGGCCGGACCTTTACGGCAGGTACAGGTTTGCCTTTTGCAGAAAAGAAAAGGAGCTAGCTTCCATAAGCCTGAATATAGCCGGTTACCATAATATCTATAACGGCTGTGCGGCTGCTGCAGTAAGCGACAGACTGGGGATGGGAGGAGAGGATATCGGCCTGGGCATAGAGAAAGCCAGGATTGAGGGCTGCAGGATGGACGTATTTGAAAAAAGTGGGAAAATAATAATCAGCGACTGTTATAATGCCAGCCCGCTGTCGGTTGCCTGTGCCCTGGATACATTAAAGCATATTGCCGGGGTAAACTCTGGAAGGTCGGTAGCCATACTTTCAGACATGCTGGAGCTGGGCAAAAATACAGCAAAGATGCATCACGGGATTGGAGAGATGGCAAGAAAAAAAGATATTGACCTCCTGCTCTCTTTTGGTAAGCTGGCAAGATACATATATGAAGGTTACAGAGGCAAAGGGGGTACACATTTTGAAAGCAGGCAGCAGCTTATGGATAATATAAAAGGTATTTTAAGAAAGGGAGATGTTGTGCTCATAAAGGGTTCCCGGGCAAATAAAATGGAAGATATAGTTAAGGAAATTTAGGCAGGGAAATATATGGATTGGATTTTTCTATCATTAATAATCGGCGGCCTCTTCTCCCTTTTAACCACTCCTATTTTCATTAAATTCCAGAAAAGTAGAAAGATAGGAGAGAAGATAAGGGTTGATGGGCCAAAAACACATACCATAAAAGCAGGCACCCCCACTATGGGTGGTCTGGTTTTTGTTATTTCATCTCTTATTGCTTTTGTTGTGGTCAGCCTTATAAAGTATCTAAGGTATGATGAATACAGTAAAGAAGGCTTATTTGTCTTTTCCCTTTTCTTGCTGTGTACCCTGATAGGGTTTATTGATGATTATATATCCCTGAAAAAGAAAAGCTCACTGGGACTCAGGGGCTGGGTAAAGATTTTTTTGCTGTTATTGGTCTGTGTATACTTTATCATTATGAGCATATGGGTTTTTAACCTGGATACATCCTTAAGGATTCCCCTTACTGCCTTCTCCGTTGAATTGGGATACTGGTATTATGTGCTGGCAGCTGTAATGATAATCAGCACTACCAATGCAGTTAATCTGACTGACGGGCTTGATGGACTGGCTTCGGGCACTTCCTCAATAGTGCTGGGTGTCTTTATGTTTATTGCCCTGCTGGAGTGGACTATTTTTGATATTTCCTTCGGCATAGATATTGCTGTTATATGCGGCTCTACAGTAGCGGCAACTGTAGGGTTTCTGTGGTGGAATACTGCGCCTGCAGAAATTTTTATGGGAGATACGGGCTCGTTTGGTCTGGGGGGCCTTATAGCAGCAGTAGCCATATTACTGAAACAGGAGTTACTCCTTATAATCATCGGGGGTATTTTTGTTATCGAGACATTGTCGGTGATAATTCAGGTTTTATGGTTTAAGTTATTTAAGAAAAGGGTTTTTAAGATGGCCCCTATCCACCATCATTTTGAGATTATGGGTTGGCCGGAAATCAAGGTTATCATAAGATTCTGGCTGGCAGGCGCATTGTTTTCTGCACTTGGGTTCATCATGTATTATATCAATTTTTAAGGTAGAAGATTGAAATGACTGTTAAGGGCAAAAAGCTGCTGGTAATAGGACTGGGTAAAACCGGTGCCTCTGTTATAAAGCAGATAGGAGAAATAGCCGGGTCCATTACCGGCCTGGATGATAATCCCGATACAGACACCAGTGGCCTGGCAGGCAGGAATTTAAGCATTTTCCTGGGCAAAAAAGCCAGAGATAAAAAACTGTTGGAAGATGTGCGCCTGGTAATTGCCAGTCCGGGGGTGGGCAACCATCATCCAGTCATAAGCTGGGCCCGGGAGGGGGGTATACCGGTATGGAGCGAGATTGAGCTTGCCTGGAACCTGCTTGGCAGACAAGAAAGGAAAAACACAATAGCAGTAACCGGCACCAACGGGAAGACTACCGCAGTAAATCTTATGGGCAAGATTTTGGAGTCCAACAAAATGAAGTCCTGCGTATGCGGAAATGTAGGTGACCCCCTGATTAACACTATAGGCATAAGGGATGTGCACAGGGTTATAGAGGTAAGCAGTTTTCAGCTGGAATGGGTTGAGGAATTTGCGCCCCATATAGGAATTTTGCTGAATATAAGCAGCGACCATATTGACAGGCATAAGTCGATAGAGGAATATGCCAGGCTGAAATTCAAGCTTTTTGCCAAACAAAAAGGTCCTGATTTCTGCATACTTAATTTTGATGACGGTATGGTTTCATCCATGGCCAGTGCCTCGGCTGTAAGGTCACAGGTAATAGGATATGGCAGCAAAAAAGTCTTCAACCTTTTTTTTCATGGGAACAAGGTGTTTTACAGGATAGGAGGCAGAAGGGGACATATTGATACCAGTTCCATGAAGCTTGGAGGCGTGCATAATATATCCAATGCCATGGCCTGCATAGCAGCAGCCAAGCTGGTGGGTATTGGGGATAGGGTAATTGAAAAAACTCTGAGAGAATTTGAGCCTATTGAACACAGGCTGGAGTATGCAGGGACATACAGGGGGGTTGCCTGCTACAATGATTCCAAATCGACCAATCCCCATGCTGCCGTTGCCGCCCTTAAGAATTTTAACAAGCCTTTAACCCTTATACTGGGAGGCAAAGACAAGGGGATGGAATTAGACGGCCTGCTGAAAGTCTTGGAACAGAAGGTAAGCGCTCTGATACTGATTGGTGAGTCCAGGGAAAAAATAAGCAAAGCTTTGGAAGGCAGAGACCATAATTTTGAAATACATGTGTGCGGTACCCTGGAAGAGGCGGTGGAAAAGGGTTTGGAGATAACCGGCAGGGGGGGCACTTTCCTTCTCTCACCGGCCTTTGCCAGCATGGATATGTTTAAAGATTATAAAGACAGGGGAAATCAGTTCAAATCTGTATTGAGGAAGAAAGGTCATGGAAACTGATAAAAGGAATGTATTAAGGATAAACGTTGATTTCTACATACTTTTTACCGTAACCTTTATACTGTCAATCCTGGGAATAGTAATGATTTCAAGTGCATCCACAGTTATTGGTGACAGGTTTTTCAATGATCCTTACTGGTTTTTCAGGAGGCAGATTATATGGTGGGTGATATCTTGTACGGCCATGCTTCTGCTTTCAAGAATCAACTACCGTTTCTTTGGCAGAATTTCAGGGTTTTTGATGCTTGCTGCAATTGCCCTTCTGGCCCTGGTTTTAATACCAGGTTTCAGTGAAGAGGTCGGAGGCTCTACCAGATGGTTAAACCTCTGGTTTTTCAGTGTACAGCCATCCGAGATTGCAAAGTTTGCCCTGGTTGTATATTTTGCCGATATACTGAACAGAAAATACAGTAAAACATTGAAGGCAAAAGATGTGTACCTGCCGGGTTTTCTGGTGCTGCTTCTGGTAACCGTACTTATATTCCTGGAACCTGATCTGGGGACAGCAATGGTAATATGGATTATTATATTTATTGTCCTTTTTGCAGGAGGGGTAAGGTTCAGCCACCTTTTAGGGGTAGGGTTTACGGGAACAATACTGCTGGCCGGTTACATGTTACTGGGGGAATACCGCAGGGAAAGGCTTTTTGCTTTCCTGAACGAGACCAGCGAATTAAGTGGCAGTAATTTCCAGATCAGCCAGTCACTTATTGCTCTCGGCTCAGGGAATATTATAGGGCTGGGGCTGGGCAATAGCGTTCAGAAATATTCTTATCTTCCTGAGGCGCATACCGACTTCATTTTTGCGATTATAGGGGAAGAGATGGGGCTGGTCGGAACCCTTATGGTAGTACTGTTGTTTTTGCTGTTTACTTTCCTGGGTATAAGGGTATGTCTTAGAACCAGGGATTATTTCGGCCGGACCATGGCTGCTGGATTAACTGCTATGATATCTGTACCGGCATTGATAAATACAGGTGTAGTTACCGGGCTTTTACCGGTTACAGGCCTGACCCTCCCCTTTATAAGTGCGGGGGGTTCCTCCCTTTTTATATCTATGGCCAGCGTGGGGGTGCTGCTGAATATATCCAGGCAGAATATGGTGTTTGAAAAAGGGTCAGAGAAAGAGGATGAACAGGATGGATAAGAAAAAAATACTTATTTGTGGAGGAGGAACTGCAGGCCATGTTTACCCGGCCATGGCCCTGATAGAAGAGATTAAGAGAAGCAGCCCCCGGGTTTCGGTGCTTTTTGTGGGAACAAAAAAGGGAATGGAAAATAAGTTCATACCCCTTATGGGGATAAGGTTTGAGGCCATAAGGGCAGCAGGGCTTTCAGCTGCTGATAATATATTTGAAAAGGTGAAGGTGTACGGGAGGTTTGTTTTCTTTCTGGCGGGAGGTTTTTTTACATCGATTAAGTTAATCCTGGGATTTAAGCCTGATGTAATCCTGGGGATGGGAGGTTATGTTTGCGGGCCGGTTCTGCTGGCAGCGGTTTTTTTAAGGAAAAATTTTATGCTTCATGAGCAGAACTATATTCCCGGGAGGCTTAACAGATTTTTTTCCAGGTTTGCGAAAAAAGTATTTATAAGTTTTGAGGGTACCAGAAACTACCTTAAAACCAAACGTGTTGTCTACAGCGGCAATCCGGTAAGGGCTTCAGTGAGAGAATTTAAGAATGAAAAGAAAGATTATTCCAGATGGGGCCTGGCCAGGGACAGGTTTACCGTGGTTGCTTTCGGGGGAAGCCTTGGGGCCGGAAAATTGAATGACATAATGGTAGATATATACTCACATTTCAGGGATAATGAAAAACTGCAGATACTGCTTATAACCGGCAACAGGTTTTACCGGCAGTTTGAGCAGATAAAAAACAAGGCAGCAAAGGACGAGGATAAGATAATATTGCAGGTTATCCCTTACACCCAGCATATGGCCCAGATATACAGGGTAGCTGACCTTATAATATCCAGGGCGGGAGCCAATACCATAGCTGAGTTAGCCATAACAGATATCCCTGCCATACTGATACCGTATCCCTATGCTATTGACAACCACCAGTACTATAATGCAAAGTACCTTGCAGACAACGGAAGGGCAATACTCATACAGGACAAAGACTTAAGTTCGGAGTTGTTGATTGACAATATTTGTGGTTTGATTGAACATAATAAGAGAAATTACAATAACCTTTTGAGCAGGGAAGTAAGGCTTAAAAAAATGGATAGTGAAAAAATTATAATTGAGAATCTTCTGGGGAGTTAAATTGAACAGGAAAAAATATTTTTTAATCGGGATCGGCGGGGCAGGCATGAGTGCGATAGCCCTGGTGCTAAAGGGCATGGATAATGAAGTTGCTGGAAGTGATATAAAAAAATCGAGGTATACCGCTATTTTGGAAAATGAAGGCATAGAGGTATTTGCCGGCCATCACCCTTCCAATCTGGGAGACAGCGAAGTGGTTGTTTACTCTGCTGCCATACCCCATGACAATGTGGAACTTGCCGAGGCAAGGGAAAGGGGCTTAAAAATCATGGGCCGTTCAGATATTTTGGCCCAGATACTTAACAGCAAAAAAGGCATAGCCATAAGCGGTACCCACGGCAAGACCACCACTACCTCCATGGTTTCGCTATTGCTCAGGGGACTGGGCCTGGACCCTACCATAATAATTGGGGGAGAATTAAACGAGCTGGGCTCTAATGCAAGGTGCGGGCAAAGTGAGTATGTGGTGGCTGAAGCCTGTGAAAGCGATGGCTCATTTTTAAAATACAAACCCTTTATCTCGGTGATTACCAATATAGAGGATGACCATATGGACTACTATAAGGATTATGGCAACCTGGAAAAGAGCTTCCTTAAGTTCATGGAAAACACTGACAGCAATGGTTCCGTGATAATTAATGGCGACGAGGTGGATTTGACTGCCAGTACCGGCAAAAAGCAGCTGCGTTATGGGTTTGGGGCTGGCAATGATTTGTATGCGCGGGATATAAGTTATGCTAATTTTGGCTCCACCTATACATTGGTGGTAAAGGGAGGAAAAGATAAGGAGCTGAGGGTAAGGTTGAATGTCCCGGGTAAACATAATGTTAAAAACAGCCTTGCCGCTCTTTCGGTATGCTACTGTCTGGGTTTGGACATGGAAAAAGCAGTAGAGCTCATGCAGTTTTTCACAGGGGTTAAGAGAAGGTTCGAGAAAAAGGGAGAAAAAAGGGGCGCTTTAATTTTTGATGATTATGCTCATCACCCATCAGAGGTCAGGGCTACCCTTACTGCAGCGGCTCAGGAGAAAAAAAACAGGGTAATAACGGTTTTCCAGCCGCACCGCTACAGCAGGCTTTCCAATTTGCTGGGCAAGTTCGGTAATTGTTTCAGCGAAAGTGATGTATTGATAGTAACCGATGTATACGGGGCAGGAGAACACCCTCTTCCGGGAATAAACGGAAAGGCAATTATAGATGAGCTTGCAGAAGAGGGTTTTGATAAAAGATTGATTTATATACCCAAGCTGAATGATGTAAGCAGATACCTTGAGTTTAATATAAAAAAAGATGATATGGTTTTGCTGATGGGAGCAGGAGATATTACCAGGGTAACCGAAGAACTGCTTAAAGGTGATAAATGATTAGTGAACTTAAAAACAGGCTATCAGGAAAAAAAGTTTGGTTTGATTACGATGTATCCACCGAAAACTCTATGGGGGTTGGCGGAAGGGTCGCAGCCTTTATTACTGCAGAGAACATAGGGGAAGTGGAAGAAATCTACAGGTTAGCCAGAAGCCAGAAACTTGGTTTCATGGTGATAGGCGAGGGAACCAATGTTGTTTTTAACGAAGGTTTTATAAACCTTCTGGTGCTCAAGCTGGGCAAAGGTTTTAGGTATGTACATATCACCGGAAACAGGATCGAAGCAGGTGGCGGGTGTAACCTGGGGAAATTCGTTGTAGAAGCTGCCAGGCAGGGTTATGATTTTTCAGCCCTTGCCGGCATACCGGGATCGGTAGGGGGTGCTGTTTATGGAAACAGCGGCAATATTTGCAGTTATGTGAAGGCGGTGGATGGTCTGTTTGAAAAAGGATTAAGGGACAGGATCGAAATCAGTGAAGGCGATTACGTGTACAGGCAATTCAGGACTGCAGGCTTAAAAGCTATTCTTTCTGTTCAATTTAAGCAGAAACATGCTGATAGCAATATTATATTCAGCCGGATAAGAAACCAGATAAAGGAGAAAAAGAAGAGCCAGCCCCTAAAGGAGAGGAGTGCGGGCTGCTTCTTTAAAAATCCTGCCGCAGCGCCTGCCGGAAAGCTTATTGAGGAATGCGGTCTTAAGGGATTAAGGTATGGAGGCGCTGCTGTGTCTGCAAAGCATGCCAACTTTTTAATTAACTTGGATAATGCCAGTGCGGAGGATGTATACGTTCTGTCCAGGATTATAAATGACCTGGTTTATTACAGATACAATATAAGGTTAGAAAATGAAGTAAACATGATAGGTTTTAAAAATGCAGGACATAGCTGATATTTTCAGGGATTTAAGCATAAGGGACAAGAAAAGAAAAATAAGGATAGGGGTTATTGCCGGGGGCATTTCAGCAGAAAGGGAAATTTCCCTTAAAACCGGAACCAAGGTCTTTGAAGCCCTAAAAGATTTGGGCTACAGGGTGAAATTCGTAGATTTTAAGGATGGGTTTACTGGTGAACTTAAAAACATAGACATTGCATTTTTAGCCCTGCATGGAAGATATGGCGAGGACGGAACTATCCAGGGGATGCTGGAACTATTAAAGATCCCCTACACAGGCTCAGGCGTTCTTTCCAGCGCGGTGGTTATAGATAAGGTGATGACCAAGAAATTGCTCCAGTGCGAGGGGATAAAAACACCGCCGTATGAGGTTTTTGATACCAGGAATCCGGCGGGAATTGATTATATGGACAGCAGGATAGTAAAAGATATCGGTTACCCGGTTATAGTAAAGCCTAACAGGGAAGGGTCAACCATAGGGGTTACCATTGCAGACGGGCCGGCCGAACTCGAGGAGGGGATCAGGGAAGCCGGCAGGCATGACCATCTGTTACTGGTGGAAAAGTTTATCAAGGGAAGGGAGTTAACTGCAAGTATACTGGGAGGTGATCCGGTTGCATTGCCCATCATAGAGATAAAGCCAAAAAGCGGTTTCTATGATTACAATAGCAAGTATACGGTAAATATGACTGAATACATCGTGCCTGCTCAACTGGCAGAAGAGATATCTTATCGTATTAATGATATTGGCCTGAGGTGCCATGAAATTCTGGGTTGTTCGGCTATTTCCAGAACAGACTTTATATTGGATGCTGGCGGGACGCCGCATGTTCTTGAAATTAATACCATGCCGGGCATGACCCCTACCAGCCTGGTTCCCAAGGCAGCCAGGGCAGCGGGCATAAGTTTTGGCCAGCTGGTAGAAATTATTTTAAATTATGCTGGTTTAAAAATTTAAATGAGGAAAGGGATAAAGCAAAACAGAAAGATTGCAAACAGGAGGAGGAAGGTTGCCTTAAGAAGGTTCTGGTATTTTTTCAAGATTTTTCTGATGCTGGTTTTTTTCGGGGCGGCGATATACGGGCTAAATTTTTTTTACAATAGCGATTATTTTAAGATTAAGGAGATAGATATAAGGGGAAATGAACATTACACCAGAGAGGAGTTGATGTATCACCTTTCTGAATACAGGGGCGAAAACATATTTGAGGTAGACAAGAAAATGGTAGAAGATACCCTGTTGTCTGATTTGTTCTGGCTTAAAAGCGTTGACTTAAAAAAAGTTTTTCCTGACCATGTAAATATTACGCTGGTAGAGAGAAAACCTTATATACGGGCTTATTACAAAGGTGAGTATTTCCTTCTGGACAGGGAAGGAGTGGTCCTTGACATGAATAAAGAGCAGACACCAGAGCAGGAAAAGATTATTGTGGTCAAAAATGCCCTCAATCATAAACCTGAATTAGGGGATAAGATAGCCAAGAGGAATGCATTAAGCTGCGGAGATATTTATATAAATATGGATAGCCAGCTAAAAGAGTTGTTTAAAGAAGCCCGGCTTGAAAAATCCGGGGATATAGTATTTGTTACCGAAGACAATAAGAAAGTTATTTTTGGCAGCAGGGAAAACATTCCCCAGAAAATAGGTATACTAAAAGAATTGTTAAAAGATGATATGAAATATAATATAATAGATTTAAATAATTATGAGATACCGGTAGTTAACTGAAATGGAGGTTTAACTTGCCCGCAAAGGATGAATACATTGCAGCAATAGATATAGGCACCACCAAAGTAGTAACCCTTATAGGAAGAATGAAGAAAAACAATGTACTTGAAATCAAGGGTTACGGCATCTCTGGGTGCAAGGGTATTAAGAAGGGAATTGTTATAGATATTGGCGAAGCCACCAAATCTATTTTGAATTCAGTGGAAGCTGCAGAAAAAAATACAAAAATGTTTATTGATGCTGCATATATAGGGGTCACCGGAAAACATATCTCTGTTATTAATAACTGGGCAGAAATAAGCATAAACTCTCCTAATAAGATTGTAAGGAAAGCTGACCTTGACCGCCTTCTGGCTCATGCAAACAAACTCAGCATTTCATCACAGAACGAAATAATACATACCCTTATCAAGCAGTTTGTGGTTGATGATGAGAAAGGAATAATTGATCCTGTAGGCCTGGCTACCGAGAAGCTTGCGGTTGAGCTTCTGGTTGTATACGGATCCTCCACCCTTATAAGGAATACGGTTAACAGCATACGTTCAGCAAATGTGGAGATAGAGGATATAATACTGGAGGCCCTTGCTTCGGGGGAGGCGGTTCTGGCTCCGGAAGAAAAGGAAAGCGGGGTAATACTTCTGGATATAGGTGGAGGGACCACCGATGTTGCAGTTTATAAAAACAATAAGATGATATTTACTTATTGCCTTCCTGTCGGAGGAGACCTTATAACCAATGATATTTCCATCGGGCTGAATATCCCGTTCTCAAAGGCAGAAGAGATTAAGAAGAAATTTGCTAATGTGGACTATAATTTCTATGAATCCCTGAACCGGGTAAACATGAGCGATATCAAAATAGACAGGAACAAGGCAACCCTAAACATCAGGCTTTACTCTATTGTGAATTCAAGGGTAAAGGAGCTTCTAAGATTGGTAAAGGAAAAGATAGAAAGTTACGGGTTTATGTATTCGGTTCCCTGCGGGGTGGTATTGACCGGGGGTGTATCACAGATGAAGGGCATAAGCAATATGGCCAATTCAATCTTTAACCTGCCGGTGAGGGTTGGTATGCCCAGTGAAGTGGAAGGCCCACCGGAGGTAACGAGCAACCCCATACATGCAACCGGCGTAGGGTTGCTTGAGTATGCATTTCAGCTGAAAAATTTTGCAAGCTCTGACCAGTTTGAAGAGAAAAGAGCAAATGGAAACCTTTTGGCAAGGTTCAGGGAGTTTATAAATAAAATTTTAAAAAATTAATATCAGGGGGGGAGCAAGGTGAATCTTGAATTTGATAAGAACTATTATGCGGTAATAAGAGTAATTGGGATAGGAGGCGGGGGAAGTAATGCCGTAAACAGGATGATGGAGGATAATATAAACGGCTGTGAATTTATTGCTATAAATACAGATGCACAGGCGCTTATGATGTCCAATGCCGATAAAAAAATACTTATAGGGGAGTCTGGTCTGGGGGCCGGTTCCAATCCGGAGATTGGAAGGGTCGCAACAGAAAAATCTATCGATTCAATCAAGGAAGCAGTTCAGGATGCAGACATGGTATTTATTACCTGCGGAGAGGGCGGGGGTACCGGTACAGGAGCAGCCCCGGTAATAGCTTCTGTTGCCAAGGAAATGGGATGCCTGACCGTGGCAGTGGTTACCAAGCCTTTTACTTTTGAAGGGAGCAAAAGAATGGTCACTGCAGAGGAAGGCATAAAAGAACTCTCGGGAAAGGTAGACACCCTTATAATCATACCTAATGACAAGCTGTTAGAGATATCTGATGAAAACACGACCCTGCTCAACGCTTTCAGGCTGGCAGACGACGTGCTTAAGGCTGGTATAAGGGGGGTTACCGACCTGATTACCCTTCCCGGGTTAATAAACCTCGACTTTGCTGACGTAAAAGCAGTTATAAAGGATGCCGGCAATGCCCTGCTTGGTGACGGAGTTGCTTCTGGGGAAAACAGGGCCATTAAAGCGGCGCAGAAGGCCATAAACAGCCCGTTGATTGAAGCTTCCATTGAGGGGGCAAAGGGTATTCTTTTAAATATATCCGGAGGGCCGGATTTAAAATTATTTGAGGTAAACGAAGCAGCCGAGATTATAAGGAATGCCGCAAGTTCGGATTCAAATATAATATTCGGAGCGGTAATTGATGAAAATATGAATGATAAGATAAAAGTAACCATAATAGCTACAGGATTCAGTGACAGTATTATCAAAGGCCCCAAAAAGGAGAAAGAGCCGAAAAAGGAGCCTGCAGAAGCAGAGAAATCTTTCAGTAAAGATTTTTTCTCTAAAGAAAAAAAGAAAGAAAAAGAGGAAGAAAAACAAAAGGTAGAATCTAATGAGTTTGAGTCCCTGGATGATGATTATCTGGATATACCCACTTTCCTTAGAAAAGAGAAAGAGCAGTAGCTTATGTGCAGACTAGAGAAAAAATATATGTCTGATATGCTTTTCTTCGGCTCGCCAGGGCTGGAGGAAAAATACGGTATGGGTATATACTTTACCTCCAGGCTGGGAGGAAACAGTACCAGCCCTTATGATTCCCTGAATCTGGCATTCCATGTTGGTGATGACAGGAGAACGGTTAAAAGAAACAGGGAAAAAGTCTCGGAATTGCTTAATCTGGGTTCTGGCATGTATTACCTTGACCAGAAACACTCGAGCAGCATAATTTTTTTGGACCGGGGAAATAAAGATGCCTTAAAAAAAGAAATACCCGAAGCCGATGCCCTGGTAACCTGCCTTGAAGATGTCTCTTTGATGGTTATGGGAGCGGACTGCCCCCTTATAATCCTGCTGGATAAGATAAACAGGCTGGTTGCCGTCATTCATTCTGGATGGAAGGGCACGGTTAACAAAATATTGGGCAAGGTGATATATAGTATCCGGGAGAAGTTTTCTGCCAGTTGCCGGGATATGCTTATGTATGTGGGTCCCGCCATCAGGGGCTGCTGTTATAATATAGGACTGGAACGTTTAAAAGAATTTAAAAAGGTCTACGGGGAAGGCAGTTATTATCGTAAGGTTGGCGAAGATATTTATATAGATTTGCCTGCTTTAATTAAAAAGCAGGCAAAGGATATAGGCATTAATCCGAGCCATATCCTTGACAGCAATTTATGCACTTTCTGTGATGATAGATTTTTTTCCTTCAGAAGAGAGGGAGTTACTGGAAGGCAGGCCGCAATTGGAGTAATAAGGAGTTAGCCCATGGATTACAGCCGAAGGGTAGAGGAGCTTAAGAAAAAAATATATGATTCTTGCCTCAGGTCAGGCAGAAATCCGGAGGAGGTAAAGGTTATTGCTGCAACTAAATATGCTGATGCTGGCAGGATACAGAGGGTGGTTGACCTGGGAATAACCGACCTGGGTGAAAACAGGGCGGAGGAGTTGATTGAAAAATCGGAAAAAATACGGGGCAGCGCCTGCTGGCATTTTATAGGGCATCTGCAAAGCAGGAAATCAAAAATTGTGGTGCCAATTGTTGAGTATATCCACTCTATAGACAAAATAAGTACGCTGGCTAAGGTTGGCAGAGAAGCAGAAAAGAACAAAAAGGTGCAAAAAGTCCTGGTAGAAGTAAATGTCTCCGGGGAGGAGACCAAATATGGTATCAGGCCCCGGGAGGTGGATGGTTTTTTAACTGAGGCAGAACAGGTTGAAAATATTGAAATCAAAGGTTTTATGACCATGGCTCCATTAACCGATGACCGGGACCAGATCAGGAGCATTTTCAGAAACCTGAGAGAGTTGCTGGGTGCTTCAAACGATAAGTTTAAAGCATATAACCTTACAGAACTATCCATGGGGATGAGCAATGATTACCAGATTGCCATAGAAGAGGGAGCTACCATGATAAGGGTAGGTTCTATACTATTTAAATAAAGAAGGAGAGAAATATGAGCAGCATTTTAAGAAAAACACTTTCCTTTCTGGGGTTTGCTGAATCCGAGGAGTATGATGAGGATAGGGAAATAGATAATACTGAAGAGGAAGAGGATGTAAAAACAAGATATTACGGCAACAGGTATTCTTCTGTCAGCCACCAGAGGCCTAAAAGAAAGGTATCTTTTCTCAACCCTGTAAAAAATGAGCCTAAAGCAAAGGTTTTTGTAGCTGAACCCCATGATTTTGACGAGATGCAGATTACCGGGGAGCGTTTCAAACACAATATACCGGTAATAATCAACCTGCAGAATACAAATACCGAGCTCTCTAAGAGGATTATAGATTTTTGCAGCGGAATGGCCTTCGCTCTGGAAGGAAGCATACAAAAAGTTGCCGACAGGGTGTTTCTAATCACCCCATACAATGTTGAGGTTACTTCTGAAGATAAAGAATTGTTAAAGGAAAAAGGGTTGTTTAATCAGTTTTAATGGAGGTTTTGTATTTGCATAAGCTTAGCATAATAGGGTGCGGTAATATGGGTGAAGCGATACTTGGGGGTATTATTGAATCAGGTATTCTGGATAAGAAAAGTATTGGGGTCTACGACAGGGATGAGAACAGGAGAGAATATATCAGGGAAAAATACCCGGTTGCAGTTTATGATAGGATAAAAGATGCAATTATTTCACCCTATATCCTTTTGGCTATAAAACCGCAGGATTTGCCGGCAGCAGCTGCACAGCTGAAGGAAGAAAACATTAAAGGCAAAAAAATGATAAGCATTGTAGCCGGGGTTCCCACACATTATTTTGAAAAAAAACTGGGAAAGATAGGGGTAATAAGGATAATGCCCAATACACCTGCATTGGTCAGAAAAGGTGTCTTTGTGTTAAGCAGGGGAAGGTACGCCGGGGATGAAGATATGTCTTTTGCAAACAGGATAATGAGCAGCCTGGGAAAAACTATAACAATAGATGAGGATCTCCAGAACCTGGCTACTGCCCTAAGCGGCAGCGGCCCCGCATATTTTTTCTTTTTTTGCAAATCAATGATTGAGGCAGCAGTTAAACAGGGAATGGAGGAGCAAACAGCCAAAAAACTGGTAGTTGGAACCATGGCAGGTTCAGCAGAGGTAATAGAAAAAAGCGGCCTGGATATTGATAAGCTAATCAGGATGGTTGCTTCACCGGGAGGTACGACCGAAAGGGCTTTGGCTGAATTTGATAAATCCTGCCTTCAAGACATAGTGAAAAAGGCAGTGGATAGCGCATTAAGAAGGGCAAATGAGCTGGAAAGTTTATTGGATATTTAGGAGGATTTAACAGTTGTTAAATAACTACCAAAATCTATTAAAAATAACCAGAAAAGACTTAACTTTTATTGAATAATGTATTGTAATATAAGGAGTATTAAATGGAGATTAAAAAATTGACCAAAAAATATGCAATAGTTGATGGAGAGCAAAATACGGTTCAACGAACCGTTTGATGAGTTGCCTTCTAAAGAGGAATTTAAGAGATAGCTAAAGAATATAAGAAAAATATTGGAGAAAACATTTGCTTCTAAGGATAAGTGATATAGAAAATAAATATAAACTCACCCATAACAGTCTTAAAGAATGGGGAAAAAAAGGACCTTTAAAATCTTATAAGACTTCTGGCGGGCATAGAAGATATTTAGAATCTGATATTAAACAGCTATTGAAAATAGACAAGACATCTTCAAGGGTAGCTAT